>NZ_JAMXLV010000016.1 GCF_024054535.1 Thermococcus alcaliphilus
TTATATATTTCCCTTCTCCCTCCGGATATTTATATATTTCCCTTCTCCCTCCGGATATTTATATATTTCCCTTCTCCCTCCGGATATTTATATATTTCCCTTCTCCCTCCGGATATTTATATATTTCCCTTCTCCCGAAGGGTTAATATATTGGCTAACCATAATTTTTCCTTGGGGAACATCATGTGGGAAGAGATAGAGCGCCACTTAAGACTTGCAGAAGAGGAGCTTTCCTCAGCGCATATACTTCTGAAAAACAACAAGCTTAGAGATGCAATAAGTAGAGCATACTATCCAATGTTCCATGCCGCTAAAGCATTACTCTTAACAAAAGGCATAAAGCCAAGAAAACACTCTGGAGTTGTCAAAATGTTTGGGCTGTATTTTGTGACGGAAGGATTTATTGAAGAGTTATATGCTAAAGCACTTAACAAAGCCTTTGTTCTGAGATCTCGGGCAGATTATGATATTTATTACCAGCCAACACATGAAGAAGCTGAAGAACTTGTTGAAAGCGCTGAAGCATTCTTGGACAGGGTTAAAAAGGCTCTGGAGATGATCAAAGATGAAGAAAAAAGCCCTTGAAGTATTTTTAAAAAGAATAAAAGAAAAATTTGGAGACGAAATACAGGAGATCATTGTATTTGGCTCCTATGCAAGGGGAGAGAGTGAAGAAGAAAGCGATATAGACGTGATGATTGTTGGTAACGTTCCACTTGAAGATGTCATAGATATTTCTACTGAAGTACTTCTTGAGTATGGGGAGCTCATAAGCCCGATTATTATTTCTCCAGAGGAATTCAGAAGGAGAAATGATTCGTTCATACAAACTATTAAAGAAGAAGGGATAAGAGTTTAATCGCCCTTACTCCTCTATCTCTACCCCATACACCTTTTTTGGATTCTCAACGTGGATTTTGTAAGCTGTTTCCTCGTCCATTAAGCCCTGCTGGAGAAATGCTTTCGTCCTCTTGGGCACGGTTTTGGGGCCTAAAACTGCCCCAGGTCTTCTTTTATCGTCTATGTAATCGGTCTCCATCAAGAACCTGCTTCCCTGCATTAGGGCTTCCATAAGGGATTTTTTGCTCGCTAGAATTGAGGGAAAAACCCCAACTTCTTCGGCAACCTTGACCAGCGGCGGGGAGTAATGCTTAACAACTTTGTAGGGCTTTATGCCCACTTCTTTGACGATCGCTCCGAGCTCTCTGAACTTCTCTTCATTAAAGCTCTCCGTGTGGAGCTGAACTGCACAGTCTGCTTCTTTGGCCAATTCCATTCCATACTTCATGAGCTCTATGCTTGCATTCCATATCTCCTCGCTGACTTCGTAATGAGGTCTTCCAATTTCACCTATCGCTATGGCCTTTCCCTCAAGGCAGAGCTTTTGGGCATATTCTAAAGCCTTCATGACCTCGTTTTTAGCGTATTCCACACCTTTCCTCTCCGCAAGGTAGGCAAACTCCGCCGGGTGAACCCCAACCACGGCAAATGCCTTAACTGGGGTTTCTTTATTTATCCTCTCCACAAGGCTTATGTGAAAGTCCATGGCCTTCATGAAGTCCTCAGCTCTAATTCCATTAAATCCGTAATCGTGGGCACTCTTGTAAACCACGTTGAGATGCGTCCCTCCAGCCTTATGGAATTCTTTAACCGCCTCTAAGAACAGCCCTTTAAAGGGGTCAACGTGAAAATGGTTGTCAAATATTATCATTCCCACCACCAAGAAAGCATAAGTGAAGAGGTTTAAAAGCCCTTAGGATTGATAAACCTCAAGTATCTCCCCGGCTTTGGTGTTAAGTTTCCCTTCCAAAACAAGGGTCACTTTATCATATTCGAGCGCAAAATCGACCTTTTGCCTCTCTTTCTGTATCTCCCTTATGAGTGCCGCCCCATTTCCCTTCACTTTGTAGCCTGGGTAAATAACTCCCTCAACAACTTCTCCAACCAGAACTTCCCTGCCAAAGATTTCAAAGACCTTTTCCACCTTAAACTTAGCCACGGGTCTTTTTGAGAATATCTCAACTCCACCCTCTTTCTTTTTGAAAATGTCAAAGAGCCCCATGTTCACCACTGGAGTACTCTCTCAAGGGAGACCTCGTATTCATTGCTTAAAAACTCTATAAATGGGTTCTTTCCAAAGGTAACCTTTCCCTTTCCGTATTCTCCTTTGATATACGCCACAGTCGTCGCTATTTCCTCTAGCTCCGGAATTGGGTTGAACTTGAAATTTGAAGCAACGTTTTTGTCTATTATGTAAAACGCTTTTCTGCTCTTGTTGCCCAAAAATCCCTGAATGGAGTTTATTATCGTATAAAATTCAACGGGCTCCTGCATGAAAGCAAAAAGCCTCTCAAGGCCAAGGACTATGTTGATGTACTTCCCCTCAGAAAAAACTTCGTTTGCCATGCCCTCATATCTGCTCAAATATATCACCGGCTCTGTTTCCAAGGGAATCCTTCCCACGACCTTCCCAACGTCCATCTTCCCCCCAGTTTTAATTACAAGGGCATCTGAAAAGTCCTCTTGAACGCCAAGAAACTCCAGCTGCTTTTTTATCAGAAAAAGAGTGTCTAAGACGTCGTCAATCATTATTTTAATTCCCCTCTCTCGCGCGTATCTCACAAAAGCATACGTGGCCATAATCGAGCCGTAAGTGGTCTCATCCTCGATAAAAACTAAATCACCGAAGGGCGTTCTATCTATTACATCAAAAAGCATCTCTTTCGTCATTTCCATCCTATCACCCCGGTTGGAATTTCGATTTCCTTTCCAAGCAGATCCAAGCTTGTGGATTTTTTGAAAGTAAAAATACCGCTCGTAGGGGTTGGGACAGCTTCAATTACCGTAGTTGCCAATCTTTCAAGTTCTGGTAGAGGGTTAAATGGGATTGAAGATGCAATCTCTTTATTGACTAAATAGAAGGCCTTCCGCTTCTCATTTCCAAGGAAAGACTGAAGTGCAAGGATAAAGGCGTAGAATTCTGGTACCGATGAAACAAACGAAAACAGCCTTTCAAGGCCGAGGACAATGTTTATGGATTTTTCAACCTTTGAAAAGACCGCTCTCCCTGCCTCTTCATAATTTCTTATGTATATAACCGGCTCGCTGACAAACTTTACCCTTGTGACAACGTTTCCAACGTTCCTTTTTCCACCGGTTTTAACAACAAGGGCATCTCCAAAGTCCTCCTCAATGCCAACAAATTCAAGATGCTTCTGGATAACGTGGAGAGAATCGAAGTTATCATCAATTATAACCGGCAAGCCTCTCGATTTCCCATAATACAGAAGACCAAGGGTCATAAGCTCAGGTATGAACGATCGGTAGTATTCAACGAGAACAATCTCGCCAAACTTTATTTTATCGACGAGCTTAAAAACCTCCTCCAAGGATTCCAAGTTCTCACCTCCACAATTAATTAATGCCCTCTACGAATATAACTTTTTTGCATTAAAAATAAAAAAGAATCAGAGCCTAACAACGTGCACAGAACAGGAAATGCATGGATCAAATGCCCTCACGGTTTCTTCCAGCTTCTGAAGGAAAGTCATTTCATCCGAGCTTCCATACCTCTTTTTAGCCTCTTCGTAAAGGCTGAGCTCCATAATGGCATGGTTGAAAGCTGTGGGGGTTATAATGTTGGAATACGCTATGTTGCCCTTTTCATCAATCTTGTAGTGGTGCACCAAAACACCCCTAGGTGCCTCAACGTAACCTATTCCTTCTCCTTCTTTGGGTTCAATCGGCACATTTTCTCCCTCAAAGCCCTTATCGAGAAGAGCTCTGGCTATTTCCTTCGTCCTCTCGAGGGCATATACAAGCTCTATGGCTTGAGCTAAGTTATTTAAGCTGACGTATCCTTGAGCGAGCTTCTCTTTATATTCCTCGTAGAGATGCCTTGCCATTGGGGTAAGCATTTCGTACTTCAATATTACCCTTGGAAGGGCTCCTACCATGAATACATCTCCCTTATATCTACTCTGCTTTGCAAAGCTATAGGGTAGGGTTTTCTCCTCAATGCACTTGAAATAATCAAAGTGCTCTCCGTCGTCAGCAATCAGCCCATCCCCATAGAGGTAGCCGTTAACTGCAACGTAATGCTCTGCTTTTGCACCCAAATACTCTTGACCTGCAAATATGCCCACTGCCCTCCTTGCAAGCTTTAATAATGCCTCGCTTTGCCTTTCCATTCTTTCAAGCTCTTCTATTGTTGGATATCTCCCAAATCCACCGGGCTTAACATTTATGCCGTGTATCTCCCTTCCACCAATAACCTCCCTTAGATAGTTGCCGAACGCCTTAAGTGCAAGACCCTCCTTAACGATCTCACCGTGTTTGCTCGCCATTCTTATTGCGTCAGCATACCCGAAAAGGTCCGGAGCAACTAAGAGGTAGAGGTGCAGAGCGTGACTCTCGATGAGTTCTCCTAGAAGGCCGAGTTCTCTTAGGAGCATTATCTCCTCTGGGACTTTAACTCCAAAGGCTCTTTCAATGCCAAGTACCGAAGCGACTGAATGCGACAGATAGCATATGGCACATATTCTAGCCTCTAAATCTGGCACGTCCCAGTAGTGTCTTCCAAGGGTGAGGAGCTCGAAGAACCTTGGCCCTTCGAATATTTTTACCTTAACGTCCTTCACTTCCCCGTTCTCGATGATTACCTCTGCCCCTCCGTTTCCTTCAACCCTTGTAAAAGCTTCGATCTCAATGCTCACCATCTCAGCTCACCCCTTGCAAAAGTCTTGAACTTTCTCCGAATGTATTCCTCGTCGTAGCCAAGCTCCTTGAGAATCTCGAACTCACTTGCAGGGTTTGCTTCCTTCGGCAGAGGCCCTCTGCACCCAATGCATCCCAGCTGAGATTTTATACAGACTGCATTGCACCCGCCGAGCGTTATTGGACCCAAACAAGGAATCCCCCTCTTAATAAGAACGCACTCGTATTCATTGAGCTTGCACTCCACACAGACCGGATAGTCCTTTGTAGGTGGCTCAACACCTTTTGCCAAATTCATGAGCACCTGATAAATTTCATCCTTATCATAGGGACAGCCCGGCAAGGCGTAATCAACGGCCACATGCTGCACAATCGGAGTTGAATCCAGAGCCTTCATTGGGTTTGCTCTCGTTCCATAAACTTTCTCAAGCTTTTCCCTTATTTTTCCTTCAACACTCGCCTGAACGTCTCCATGGGTGGCACAGGTTCCGAGGGCTATGAGGTAGTTTGAATGGTTTCTTGCGTAGTGAAGGAGGTTAAGGTCTCGCTGAGTTGAAACCGTTCCCGTCACTATTGCAACGTCAAGGGTGTCGTGTTCTTTAATACTTGAAGCCATGTGAAATTCCTTTATTTCGTAGAATTCAAGCAGATCAAAGAGCTTTTCGTAGAGGAAGAGAATGTTGAGAGCGCATCCTCCACAATCGGTCAGCTCAAAAACACCAAGCTTAAGCATCATATCAGCCCCCTTGTAGATAGAGCATCCCAATAAGTGAATACAGGACCGTCTTTGCACACGTATTTAATAGAGGTGCTCGTTCCCACGATGCAGTGGCCACATTTTCCAACTCCGCAGCGCATTCTCCTTTCGAGGGTCATGTAAATCCTTCCCGGAGAGAGTTTTCTATCTAAAAGCTCCTTGATAACGTATTTGTACATCACCGGTGGGCCGCAGATTAGTGCATAGGTGTTTTCAACGTCAAAGGTTTCTCCTCTAAAGAGGTCTGTAACGACTCCTTTGCATACCCTCGGTGAATAGCCCTTCTCTAAGTATATGCACGAGGGGGTTTCCACTTCGTAGGCGAGCTTCACATGACAGTTCATATCCTCCCCATGTTTGAGGAGGTGTATCACCTCATCCCTGAAGAGAATATCCTCATAGGCCTTTGTGCCATAGAAGAGGTAGATTTTCTCATATTTCCCTGTATCCAGAGCATACCACAGCACTGAGCGGAGGGGAGCCATTCCCAAACCGCCAGCCACGAGAACTAAAGTTGAACCTTCCATCTTTTCCATTGGAAAGCCATTGCCATAAGGACCTCTAATCCCAACAATGTCGCCTTCCTTTAGAGTGTGCATGTACTTAGTCATTCTTCCTACCCTTCTTACGCAGAGCTGGAAGTAACCCTCTCTTGTGGGAGTTGAGCACAGGCTTATCGGAAACTCTCCAAAGCCCCTTATGTCAACTATAACAAACTGACCGGGCTTGTATTTGAAGCTTCTGTTGACTTCGGGATCGACAAAACGAAGTGTAAAAAGCTTTTCCCTTGAGGTGAGCTCCTTAACTTCCAAAATCCTCGCATCGTGCGTTTGGAAGGTCATTGTAATCCCTCCCTTACCTCATCAAGAACCTTAACGTGCTCTATCTTAGCTGGACAGAACTCGTCACATCTTCCGCATCCAACGCAGTTAAAGCCCGCTGAAGGATCAAAGTAGCTCTTACAGTAATAGCGATGCCTGAAGCGATCCAAACGAGTTGGTCTAAAGTTATGTCCTCCAGCAACCAGACCGTGGCTTTCCATAAAACAGGAATCGTATCTCCTCACCCTTACTGCCTCATAGGCGTTCATCCATAGGTCGCACACTTCATAGCATCTACACGTCGGACAAACCATGTTACAGTTGCCGCATCCAAGACATATCTTCTCGTACTTTTTCCACACCGGGCTGTTAAAGGCTAAGTCAAGCATGTCTTCAAGACCTTCCTTGTTGAGGTGCTTCTTAAAGGAATTGGCCCTTTTCTCTTCAAACTCCCTGAAGTTCCTCATATCCTCCTCTGTAAGTTCTTCAAAGAGCTCTTCATTTTCCCATGCAATCTCGTGTCCTTTTACACTACCAACCCTCACTAACCAGCCGTCCGGGAGCTCATGCAAAAATAGATCAAAGCCGTGCATGGCGAAATCTGTTCCTAAGCTTTTGCAGAAGCAGTATTCATCTGGCATACAGCTCATGCCAATTATTATTGAATTCTCCCTTCTTTTCTTGTAGTAGGGATCTACTGGCTCGTCAAGGTAAACCTTGTCGAGTATCTCCAATCCGTGGATATCACACGAATGAACCCCAAAGAGAACTATTGGTTCAACCCCATCGCTCTCTTCCCACTTACCTCCTTTAAGCCTGAGCATTTCATCCTTAGGCCTCACAAAGAACTTCTTCGGAGGAAGCATTGTTCTGGTGTAATCAAAGGCTATCTCTGAAGGTTTCTCGACATGCTGGAAGGAATAGATGTTTCCCTTTTTCACCGGGGCATACACTTTGCCCCACTTCTTCAAAGAGTTGAAGAATTCCTCAAAATTTTCCTGAGGTAGCTTTACATATCGCAAGACAACCACCCAAATCCATTATTCAATTTTATGTTTGTAAAGAACGGATTTAAGGATTTTTTAAACAGAAGGTGCCCAACCAAATGTTACAAACATATACTTTATAGTACACTAATGGGGATTGATGATGTTTTATAACTAAGAGTATAACGATGAGCATCAATGTCCCTATCTGGAAAAGGTTTATATTAGTAAACCTACAAACTAATAGTGGTGATGTCTTGTGTTCAAAATAGTTCACAAGGAGAGATTGGCTCCACATATTAATCTTTTTGAAATAGAAGCACCCAGAATAGCTAAACATGCGAAACCAGGTCAGTTTGTTGTCATAAGGCTTCACGAGAGGGGAGAAAGAATCCCTCTAACGATAGCGGATACAAATCCCCAAAAAGGTACAATAACGATAGTTGCCCAAGAGGTTGGGAAAACGACCTATGAGTTAGGAACATATGAGGCAGGACAGTACCTTTTAGATGTTCTGGGGCCCTTGGGACAGCCAAGTCACATAGACAAGTTTGGAACCGTAGTTATGATAGGGGGTGGAGTAGGAGTAGCAGAAATTTATCCCGTTGCAAGAGCCATGAAAAAAGCGGGGAATTATGTAATATCCATTCTAGGTTTTAGAACCAAAGAACTCGTTTTTTGGGAGGATAAGTTAAGATCGGTAAGTGATGAGGTGATAGTAACAACTAACGACGGAAGCTATGGGATGAAAGGATTTACAACTCATGCACTTAAAAAGCTCATCGATGAAGGGAGGAAGATAGACCTCGTTCATGCTGTAGGACCAACTATTATGATGAAATTCGTTGCAGAGCTGACGAAACCCCATGGAATCAAAACCATAGTTAGTCTAAATCCAATAATGGTTGATGCAACAGGCATGTGCGGTGTCTGCAGGGTTACTGTAGGGGGAGATATAAAGTTTGCATGTGTAGATGGGCCAGAGTTCGATGGGCATGAAGTTGATTTTGATGAGCTTATGAGAAGACTGGATTATTATAAAGACTTGGAGAAACTTTCATTTGAAAAATGGAAGCGCGAGAGGGGGATGGTTTAAATGCCAAGAAAGATTATAAAAGAGAGAGTTCCAACTCCAGAAAGACCTCCCGAAGAGAGAAACAAGGACTTTAACGAGGTAAACTTGGGTTACACTTTAGAGCTTGCAAAGAAAGAAGCTGAAAGATGCCTTCAATGTAAGCCCGCTCCGTGTATACAGGGATGCCCCGTTTACATAGATATACCGGCTTTTATAGCAAAGATAATTGAAGAAGACATAAAGGGTGCCCTAGAGGTCATATGGAGAAACAACTCACTCCCTGCAATTACCGGTAGAGTTTGTCCCCAAGAGGATCAATGTGAAGGAGTATGTACAATGGGTAAAATCGGCGATCCTATTAACATAGGGAAGCTCGAAAGATTTGTCGCAGATTACGCAAGAAAACACGGCATAGACGAAGAACTTCTCCAGGAACAAATAAAAGGAATACAGCCAAACGGAAAGAAAGTTGCCGTTATTGGAGCTGGACCAGCTGGACTGACATGTGCCGCTGAGCTGGCTAAAATGGGATATGAGGTGACGATATTTGAAGCCCTCCACGAGCCAGGAGGAGTTACGATCTACGGAATTCCCGAATTCAGGCTTCCTAAAGAGATAGTTAGGAGAGAGCTTGAAAACCTGAGAAAGCTTGGCGTGAAGATTGAGACCGACACGCTTGTGGGTAAAACAATTACATTTGAAGAGCTGAAACAAGAGTACGATGCAGTTTTCATAGGAACCGGTGCCGGAACTCCAAAATTCGTGAAGTGGGAAGGAATAAATCTAAACGGAATTTATTCGGCAAATGAGTTTCTCACGAGAGTTAATCTCATGAAGGCATACCAGTTCCCCGAGTATGATACCCCGATTAAAGTAGGCAAGAGAGTGGCCGTTATTGGGGGAGGAAATACGGCAATGGACGCGGCTCGTTCTGCGTTGAGACTTGGCGCTGAAGTGTGGATTCTTTACAGAAGAACAAAAAAGGAGATGACAGCGAGGATAGAGGAGATACACCATGCCGAGGAAGAAGGAGTTAAGTTCATGTTCTTGGTATCTCCAAAAAGATTTATCGGAGATGAGCACGGAAATCTTAAGGCGATAGAGCTTGAGAAGATGAAGCTTGGAGAACCCGACGAAACCGGAAGGAGAAGGCCAGTCCCAACGGGCGAAACTTTCATCATGGAATTTGACAATGCCGTAATAGCAATAGGACAGACCCCAAATAAAACGTTTATACAAAGCGTACCAGATCTTCTTGTAGACAGGTGGGGAAGGATAGTAGTTGACGATAAGCTAATGACAAGCATTCCAGGTGTTTTTGCTGGTGGGGATGCTATAAGGGGGGAAGCCACGGTAATTCTGGCAATGGGCGACGGAAGAAAAGCCGCAAAGAGCATACACGAATACTTAAGTGGAAATGCCTAAATTTCTCTACTCTCTATTTTTGGTGATAGTATGGAGTTCTTTGAGGTTGTTAAAAAGAGGAGAAGCATTAGAAAGTATCAGAAGAAAAAGGTTCCAAAGGAGTACGTGGAGAAGATTCTGGAGGCGGCATTTTATTCCCCAAGCTCAAGGAACAGAAGGCCATGGCACTTCGTAGTTGTTGACGAGGAAGAGCTCATTAAAAAGCTAGCTCAAACAAGACCAGCGTTGGAGTTTTTGGAAACAGCGCACCTTTAGCAATAGTTGTATGCGGAGATGAGGAAATAAGCTCCGCTTGGGTGTTTGATGCATCTATAGCGGCAGAACACATACAGCTGGCTACCACGGCGTTAGGATTAGGTGCATGTTGGGGACATGTACTCGACAGAATGCACAACGAAGAGAAGAGTGCGGAAGACTACGTAAGAGAGCTCTTAGGAATCCCAGAGCATGTGAGAGTTTTATGCGTCATTGGCATAGGCTATCCCGCCGAAGAAAAGCCGCCCCACAGTGAAAAAGAAGTAATGTGGGAGAGGGTTCACCGGAACAAGTTTGGAAACTTATGGAAAATGAAGTAAAGCTAAATAACAGCAGGAATCCCCGGAACTCTTGGGAAGGGTTGCACCTCAGCTATGTGCTTTGCGCCAACTATATACCTAACAAGCCTCTCCACTCCGATGCCGGCTCCAGCAGAGGGCTTAAGTTTTCCAGCTTTTGCAACCTCGAGGTAAGGCCTAAAGGCCTCTAAGCTTAACCCGCTTTCCTTAAGCTTTTTAACTATCACATCATACTGCCACTCCCTTTCTCCACCGCTAGAAACCTCCCCGTAACCTTCGGGCAAGATCAAATCGTAGTTTCTAAAGTGCCCCGGTCTCTCCGGATCTTCCCTGTCGTAGAATTCCCTCGAAATGTCCGTTATCCAGAAAGGCTCGCTCATTGCCTTACTTGCTTTCTCTTCGTCCCCAAACTCTTCTCTTATTTCGGCCATTGTGAAGCGCTTAAACGGTGACTTAACCTTGGGCAGTTCTCTCCCTTCAAGTTCATCCCATTTCCTCGCTTCCTTAAAGAGCCCAACCATGAGCTCCTCAATCAACCCCATGACGTCGTCCATAGTGGCATAGGCTATCTCAAAGTCAAGCTGGGTAAATTCATATGCATGCCTTCCATCGTCTCTATCTCTCTCTTCAAGCCTGATGTTTGGTGAAAGAACAAATATCTTTTCCAATCCCATCGCTATGGCAAACTGCTTATGCAGAATCATGCTGTGCATCAGCTTTAGTCTTGTCCCATAAGCTTCAATTTCTGGGGCTCTCATTTTACTCGCCGCCGGATCTGGCCACAAGGGATCGGTTATCGAGCTAAGCATAACCGGCAAGAGCCACTTAAAGCCCTTCTTCACAAAGAAGTCTGTCATATAGTCTATAACTTTCGTCTGTACTCTTATCACCTTTTCAATATCCCTGCTTACAAGTTGAACTGCGTTCATGAGCATCACCAGTATGAGGAATTACCGAAGTCCTATATGTACTTTGTGCAAAAAACTTTGAAAAATTGGTAAATTTGCAAAGAAGTAGGGCTATTATCTTAGATTTTATCCAATAGGTTTATAAAAAACATTGACACAATTATCACAAACCCCAGCTATGAACTTTCAATCTCAACAACAAAAAGTCACAAGAAGAGAAGATAAGAAAGGAAAAGACTTCACTGCTGTGGACAGACGTCCTTCTCTGTCGGTGGGTTTGGATCAAGGCCTTTTCTCTGTCTTATCTGTCTTATGATGTTTATTGCAAGTTCATTTGGAACCCTCTTGAAGCCAGCGTGCTCTGTGCTCCACAACGCTCTACCGCTTGTTGCACCCCTAATTGCCCCGGCGAATCCGAACATCTCTGCCACTGGAGCCTCTGCAATGATAATCATTACTTCACCTTCTTGCCTCATGTCGACAAGCTGTCCTCTTCTCTGGTTAAGCTCTCTGCTGACTGCACCCATGTATTCGTATGGAACGTTAATAATGACCTTCTGGTATGGCTCATAAAGCACTGGGTTCGCCTTCATCATTGCACAGTGGATAGCGGTTCTAATTGCTGGGTAAATCTGAGCTGGACCTCTGTGGACGTTGTCCTCGTGAATCTTTGCATCCACGAGTCTAACTATTACCTTCATTACAGGCTCTCTGGCAAGTGGTCCCTCGTCCATTGCCTGGTGGAAACCATCTACAAGGAGATCCATAACTTCGTTGAGGTACTGAATACCCTTGGTGTTGTCAAGGAACATGTTTCCGTTGTAGATGTCCACAATGCCTCTTGCAATGTCGTAGTCCATTCCAAGCTCTGCGAGCTTCTTTGCAACAGCCTTTGGATCTTTTGGTCTTCCTTCCGGTATTTCGCCTTCTCTAATTGCTTGGTAGATCTCATCTGGCATTGGCTCAACAACAATGTAGAACCTGTTGTGCTTGTTTGGTGACTTTCCTTCGACTATTGGGCTTTGCTTTGTAATGCTTTCTCTGTAAACGACGATTGGCTCTGAAACATCGACATCAACGCCCCATTGCTCCTTAAGGTGCACGAGCTTGACCTCAAGGTGGAGCTCACCCATACCGCTGAGGAGGTGCTGACCTGTTTCCTCGTCAATCTTGACGTGGAGTGTTGGATCTTCCTTGGCGAGCTGTCTGAGAGCTTCGATAAGCCTTGGTAAGTCTTTAACGTTCTTGGCCTCAATAGCCACTGTAACGACGGGCTCACTTGTGTAGTGAAGTGCCTCGAATGGCTCGATTTGCTCCTCGCTAACTGTCTCACCAGCCATTGCATCTCTCAAACCTGTCACAGCAACTATATTACCTGCTGGGACGGCTTCCATGTTGATTCTCTCTGGTCCCATATAGATACCAACTTGCTGGATTCTCGCTTTCCTCTTTGCGGTGATGAGGTAAACCTCTTGACCCGTCCTTACAGTACCGCTCCATACTCTACCGGTTGCAACTTCACCGGCGTGCTTGTCAATAATGATCTTTGTAACAACCATGGCCATCTTTCCATTTGGATCACAGTTAAGCATCGCTTGACCAACATCGCTCTCGATGTCTCCTCTCCAAAGGTGCGGAATTCTGTACTTCTGTGCTTGTAGTGGATTTGGAAGGTGCCTTACTACCATATCCAAAACAACCACGTGAAGTGGAGCCTTCTTTCTAAGGGTCTTTAGGTCACCAGCGTTTGTTAAGTCAATAATGTCCTTGAATGAGACACCGGTCTTCCTCATGTAGGGAACGCTGAGTGCCCAGTTGTAATAAGCTGAACCAAAGGCAACACTACCGTCCTCAACTTTAACAAGCCACTTGTCCCTAAACTCTGGAGGAGCGTACCTCCTAATCAAACGGTTTACATCGGTAATTACCTTAACAAACCTCTCCTGCATCTGCTGCGGGGTAAGCTTGAGCTCCTTAATGAGTCTGTCAACCTTGTTTATGAAGAGAACTGGCTTGACGTACTCTCTCAAAGCCTGCCTAAGAACAGTCTCCGTCTGGGGCATTACACCCTCGACGGCATCCACAACGATTATTGCTCCATCTATGGCTCTCATTGCTCTTGTAACGTCACCACCGAAGTCAACGTGACCTGGAGTGTCAATGAGGTTGATGAGGTACTTTTGCCCCTCATACTCGTGAATCATTGAAACGTTAGCGGCGTTAATTGTAATACCTCTTGCCTGTTCTTGCTCATCGAAGTCAAGGACAAGCTGCTTTCCTGCAAGCTCTTCGCTAATCATTCCCGCTCCAGCCAACAGGTTGTCACTAAGTGTCGTCTTACCGTGGTCAATGTGAGCGGCAATACCCATATTTCTAATTCTCTCTGGTTGAGTCATCAATTGCTTGATTTCCTTAATCATCTCTTCCCTTTTTCCCATATCGCACCACCTAAAACATTGATCGTCAGTTCATCATTCACTTCAAAAGTCCAGTTATAAATCTTTCCATAACTATTTCCCGAACCTTCTGTGGCGTTTTTGATATTCTCTTATTATCCTCAAAAAGTCAATCTTCCTGAATTCGGGAAAATACACATCAACGAAGAAAAGCTCGCTATAGGCAATCTGATAAAGAAGGAAATTGCTTATCCTTATCTCCCCACCTGTCCTTATAACTATATCCGGGTCAGACATGTTGGGCACATAAAGATACCTCTTCAAGAGCTCCTCGTTTATTTCATTTTTGCTCAGCTTTCCAGCTTGAACGTCTTCAACAATTCTCTTTACGGCATCAACAATCTCGCTTCTCCCCCCGTAGGCAACGGCAATGTTTAGGGTATAGTTATTGTATTTCCTCGTAGCTTTTTCAGCCTCTTCCGCCGCTTCCCTCACGTTCTTTGGCAGCAGCTCTTTCCTACCTAAGACATTGACCCTTATTCCATACTTGTGGACTCTTTCATCATGTACAAGTTCTTTGAACTTCTTTTCGAAGAGATCCATGAGCATCTTCACTTCTTCCTTGCTTCTCTTAAAGTTCTCAGTTGAGAAAGCGTAAACAGTCAGCGTCCTTATTCCCAGCTCCCTGCACCACTCAAGAATTTCTTCCAGCTTTCTGGAACCAAAAAAGTGACCGTACCAAGGAGGCTTGTCCAAAAGTCTTGCCCACCTTCTATTGCCATCCATTATGATTGCAACATGCTTGGGTATCTTTTCAGGCTGAGACTTAACTTTTTCAAAGAGGTAAGACTCATACAAGTCATAAGCGGGTTTAAATAAAATATGAGGAATTTTGGAAACAATCCTGTAGAGCATCTTCCTTCACTCAATCTTCTTTCTCTTTGCCATGTGCATTTCGGCAAGCTCAATATAAATCTCAGCATTCTTCTTTGTCATCTCTATTTCCTCTTCACTGAGCTGCCTTACAACTTTGCCCGGAACACCTACGACAAGGCTGTAATCTGGAATCTCCTTCCCTGGAGGTATTAAAGCTCCAGCCCCTATGATAACATGATTCCCAATCTTTGCACCATCCAACACCACAGCACCCATTCCTACAATAACGTAATTTCCAATCTTTGCCCCGTGGACAACTGCGTTGTGCCCTATTGTAACGTACTCCCCTATTATTGTGGGCGTTCCATGGGAAGTGTGGATGCTAACATTGTCCTGAATGTTGGAGCCCCTTCCAACGTATATCTGTTCTATGTCTCCCCTCAGAACTGCTGAAGGCCAAACGCTCGTTTTCTCCTCCAAAACGACGTCTCCAATTATGTAAGCGTTCTCATCCACAAAAGCCGTTTCGTGAATTTTAGGTTTCTTTCCATTTAGCTCGTAAACCACCATGATTACCACCAGTAATGGCTGGGTAAAACAACTTATAAACTTTAACACCCTAAAAGATATGTGGTGGGACGCTAATGAGATATCGAAAAGGGGCCAGTGCTGAGAGAGAGCTTATAAAAATGCTTGAAAAAGAGGGGTTTGCCGTTGTTAGGTCAGCGGGGAGCAAAAAAGTTGATATAGTTGCGGGGAATGGTAAGCTTTACCTCTGCATTGAGGTTAAAACCACGAGGAGCGATAAAATCTATTTAAGCGAGGAAGAGGTTGAGAAGGTAAAAAGCTTTGCCAACAGATTTGGAGGAGAAGGAATCTTTGCTATCAAATTCATAAACAATGGTTGGTATTTTTTTGATGCTGAAAAGCTAAAAAAGAGCGGAAAAAATTATAGAATAACCCTTCAAACGGCAAAGCATAAAGCCAAAACCTTTGATGAAGTAGTTGGTAAGCAAAAATCTTTAATTGAGGTGATTGAAGGTGGATAAAAGGGCAATTGTTTTGATAGCAATTCTCTTTTTGCTCCCTATCCCAGGGGCAAGTGCCCAGCCTTCTCTGTTACTTGAAGTCACTCAAAAAAGCTTTGAAGCAAAGCCCGGTGAAACAATCTCAGTTCCCGTTACACTAAGCAATATTGGTAACGAAACGGCAGAGAACGTAACCATCTACATCTCCGGGCCACTCATCGAGGGTCTTCTCTACAGCCAAGATGTCATAAAAAAGCTAGAACCTGGAGAAAAAGTAGAGAAAACTCTGCCCATATATGTTGAAAACCCCAAAGCAGGGGTTTATGACCTAAAAGTGGTTGCAAGGGTAGGAGCGGTGCTTATTGAAGTTCCAATATCCCTAAGAATCCTAACAAAAGTGAGCTATTCAATTGACATCGATGTGAAGGACAGGTATCTCTTTGGGGAAGACGTTGCAATAACGCTGAAGGTTTCCTCTTCATCCAACGGGATAATTTTTGGGGATGTTTCTTATGAAATCTACAGAGAAAACGTTTCGATTGCAGAGAAGTCCATCCACAACATCTTCCTTTACCCCGAATATCCAAAAAACAGGTGGGAGTACGTGATATTTCTTCCCAAGCCAGACGTGGGAAAATACACAGTTGTTATGAGAAGCAGGTTTGGGGGAATCTCAAAAACAATTACAAAAAGCTTTGAGGTTTATCAAAGGAAGCTGAGATACGAGACAAAATTCGAAAAGGGCATAATATACGTGAGAGTTTTAGACGAGGAAGGAAACGGGGTGGAAGGAATACCAGTAACGATAGAGGGCACTGAGCTGAAAACTAATTCCTATGGAATAGCTTTCGTTGAGGCAAAGGAGCCCGGAACTTATCATATAACCCTCAATCTTGATGGAAAAATAGTTGAAACGTTTGTTGAAGTTAAAAAGCTCTTCATGGCATATGAACAGAGAAATGAAACTCTTTTAGTCTACGTTAGGGACTCGGCAGGAAAAGGAATAGGGAACGTTACCATAGAGGCCATAGGGCCGATTGGAAAAACCTACAGCGTAACGGATGAAAATGGGACGGCAGTGATAAACTTAAACGAGACTGGCTTCGGTAGCATCTCTCTAAAAGCCGAGAGCGATAGGTATTTGAGTGCTGAGGCAATAGTAACTGTCAAGGAACCCAAAAAGCCAGAAACTGAGACCCCAACTCAAACAACTCCCACCCCAATAAACCAGACAACACCAATTCCTCCAGTGAAACCAAAAGATTATGGAAACTTACCCCTAATCCTAGTTCTCTCCGCAATAATCTTTGGGAGCACTTCTTATCTAGCCCTTTTCAAGCCCCTTAAATTCGAAGAGCAGCTCGATAAATACTACTTCGTAAAGGTGAGGGCTCCAAGGCTTAGGGAGCTTCGCAACTTCAGATATGAAAAAGCAATAAACGCTGTCGATGCAAGGGCAACAAAAGGAAAGGTAGCAATAGAGGACGGTAAAGTAATATGGGAGATAGACAAACTTGAACCCGGGGAAGAGGCCTTTTTGCAGGTTATTCTCTGAATCTTCTCTTTTCTTCGGAAAAATTTTTAAGGTCCAAAGCTTCATTAAGATAAGCATCTAAATGGAGGGTGATAAAATGGTCAACTGGGAGCTTATGCAGAAGGTTATCGAAGCTCCAGGGGTTTCTGGATACGAGTTCATGGGAATCAGGAATGTTGTAATCGAAGCTCTTGAAGGTTACGTCGATGAGATCAAAGTGGACAAGCTTGGAAACGTTATAGCCCACAAAAAGGGCGATAGTCCAAAGGTAATGATCGCTGCCCACATGGACAAAATAGGTCTTATGGTGAATCATATAGATGAAAAGGGTTATCTACACGTTGTTCCAGTTGGCGGGGTTGATCCAAGAACTCTTGTGGCACAAAGGGTAAGAATCTTCGGAGAAAAGGGAGAAATATATGGTATAGTCGGACATGTTCCGCCCCACCTAACTAAGCCAGAAGAAAGAAACAAAGCTGCCGATTGGGACACAATAGTCATCGACATCGGAGCAGACTCCAAGGAAGAAGCGGAGAAAATGGGCGTAAAGGTAGGAACCATAATGGAATTTGCCCCTGCTTTCACAAGGCTTAACGAAAACCGCTTTGCGACCCCATATTTAGACGATAGAATCTGCCTATATGCAATGATAGAAGCGGCAAGATCATTGGAAGGGCATCAAGCAGACATATACTTCGTGGCAAGCGTCCAAGAAGAGGTTGGACTGAGAGGTGCTAGGGTGGCAAGCTATGCAATTGACCCAGAGATTGGAATAGCAATGGACGTTACCTTTGCCAAACAGCCAGGAGACAAAGGTAAAATAGTCCCAGAGCTCGGAAAAGGCCCTGTAATGGACGTTGGACCAAACATAAATCCAAAGGTTAGGGCATTTGCTGATGAAGTTGCTAAGAAATACGAGATACCCCTCCAAGTAGAGCCAAGCCCAAGACCAACTGGAACTGATGCAAACATCATGCAGATAAACCGTGAAGGAGTAGCGACAGCAGTCCTTTCGATTCCAATAAAATACATGCACTCACAGGTAGAGCTTGCCGATGCGAGAGACGTTGATAATACCATAAAACTTGCAAAACATCTGCTGGAAGAGCTCAAACCAATGGACTTAACTCCATGAAAAACCTTATCTTTTCTTATTCCCTAATTATTCTTGGTGTTACGTGTGAAGAAAGAAGAGATTGGGTATAGAATAAAGCTCATAGAAAAGAGTATTCAGGTTATAAGAACATCGTTTCCAAAAACTCAAGAAAGATTTTCAAAGATGGGGCTTGCCAAAGACGGAATATACAAGCAGCTTGAATTTGCAATTCAGAACCTTCTTGATGCTCTCAACGAAATCTCCTCCAGCTTAGAGCTTGGAGCAGTAAGTTATCAAGGAATAATTGAGAACCTGCATGAGGAGAAGATTATTGATGATGAGCTGAAGGAGAAGCTTGATTTCTTGGTTCAGCTGAGAGATGTGTTAGTTTACAACTACGATATTCTTAACGATGAGATAGCTTTTAAGAACATGGAAGAATACCTGCAGTTCCTTGAAGAGGGTTTAAAATTCTTAACTTCTTTTCTGGAGGGTGAAGGGTGAAGATAGGAATCCTTCCGTTGGTAGTGAAAGAGGTTGAGGAAGATGTTCTAAAGGGAGTTGCTGACTATATCAGAGAATTCTACTCAAAATTTGGGTTTAAAGTGGAGATTTTGCCTTTCCTAACTGCAAGCGATCTCTTCTTTTCCTACAATCCAATTAGGGAGCAATTTCTCGGAAGATTCTTTCTTGCAAAGGTTGCTGAACATAGAGGGGATTTTTCAGCAGTTTTAGGGATCACTGATGCAGACCTCTATGAGGAGGGCATGAACTTCATTTTTGGACTAGCTAATCCCTACTTGAGAGCTGCTATAATATCACTGGCGAGACTGAGGCCAGAATTTTATAATGAAAAAGATAGAGAAGTTTTAAAAGAAAGGGCCATAAAGGAGGCAATGCACGAACTCGGGCATGTATTTGGGCTCGGCCATTGCGAAAACCCCAGATGCGTAATGCACTTCTCAAATTCAATAATCGACACTGATTATAAAGGAAAAGACTACTGCAAAAGATGCTTGAATAAGCTAAAAGAAACCTGGAGGGAATAAGATGATCGAGATTGAGCTCAAAGGATATGCAGATGATAGGGTATTCGAAAGGGTTAGGGAAACCTTCACCTTTATGAGGAAAGAAATACACGAGGACATCTACTTCAACCACCCATGCAGGGATTTTGTAGAGACGGATGAGGCACTTAGGATAAGAATAAAACGCTTTAATGGTCATTTCGAGGCATTTCTCACGTACAAAGGACCCAAGATTGATACGCTTTCAAAAACAAGGAAGGAAATAGAAGTAAGCATTGAGGATGTTGATGCATATCTTGAACTTTTAAGGCTTCTCGGCTTTAAAGAGGTTCTCACGGTGAGAAAAACTAGGGAGAAATATTACGTGGAGAAAGGCGTCACCATTACGTTAGATGATGTAGAGGGGCTTGGAAAGTTCGTCGAGATAGAAAAACTTGCAAAAGACGAAAAAGAAGTGCAAAAGGAAGTTCCACGGCTCATGGAAATCCTAAAGGCCCTTGGGATTGAAAAGTTTGAAAGAAAATCCTATCTAGAGCTGCTGATGGAAAGGCTCAGCTCTTCAACAGGGCTTTGAGAGCCTTTATGAGTTCTTTATCATTTAGGGCGGCTTTTTTGAGAAGTCCCTTTCTTTTTAATTCAGCCCCGATTTTTACGCTAATAGGGATTCTGATGCCGAGCTCCCTTAGATAATCCGCTTCCTCAAAAATCTCTCTCGGTTTTCCTTCCATCACTAGCTCTCCCCTATCCAAAACTATTATCCTATCGGCAAAATCAAACAGATATTCGGTATTATGCTCAACCAGAACTATTGTAATACCTTGTTCCTTGTTTAAAAGGGTTATCAAACTTAAAACCTGTTCCCTGCCAATGGGGTCTAGTTGAGAGGTAGGCTCATCAAGCACCAGAACCTCTGGCTTAAGGGCTAAAACACTGGCTATCGCAAGCCTCTGTTTCTGCCCACCACTTAGGTTTGGAGGAAATTCTTTTTCAAGCCCTTCAAGTCCAGTAATTTTCAATGCCCAGTAAACCCTCCTCCTTATTTCCTCCACATCCAGGCCAAGGTTCTCAAGGGCAAATGCCACTTCCTCCTCGACGGTCATGTTGAAGAGCTGGGAGTCAGGATTTTGGAGAACTAATCCAACAATCTTCGAAAGTTCCGCTACGCTAGCTTCTTTAGTGTTGTATCCCTTTACAAAGACATTGCCCCTAAAATCTCCTCTTATCGAATGGGGAATTATCCCGTTAAATGTTAAGCAGAGGGTAGATTTGCCGCTTCCACTCGCTCCCAAAATGCCCAAAAACTCTCCTTTCTTAACTTTAAAGTTGATGTCCTTGAGAGAATACTCCTTTGCTCCAGTATATTTAAAACTCAGATCCTCTACTCTTATCATGCTTTACTCCCTCTCCACGATTCTGGGCACCATTAGGAGAACGCCAAATATGAACACAAGGGTTGAGAATATCTCAAGCCTTCCAATCCACATATGAAGGATAAGGAGAACCTTAACATCCAGCGGCAATCCCGGGGATGTTATTCCCACACTTAACCCAACGTTTCCCTGAGCTGAGGCAACTTCAAAGAAAGCGTCCGCCAAGCTAGCCCCAACCCTAAGCATGACCCATACGGTTCCAATTAACAAGAAAGCAATGTAAGTCATCGTAAATCCTAAAACCTCCTGCAGATCTTCCTCCGTGAAGATATAATCACCAATTTTCCTTTTTATGACTGCCCCCTTAGGAAGGATAGCCTGCTGGATAGTCCACTTCAAGGTCTGGAACGTTAGAGTGATGCGGATGAGCTTTATACCTCCCGCCGTGCTTCCAGCCCCACCACCAACTACCATCAGAAAACCAATTAGGAGCTTTGCCAGCTCTGGATATTTGGATAAATCCGAGATAGAGAAGCCAGTACATGTTATGGCAGAGACCGCATGAAATACGGCCTCCCTGAAAGATTCTCCAATTGTCAGCCCATCGTAAACCATAAGCCCATATCCAATGAGTGCTATAACTGGGGTTAAAAAGAAGAACATGTACTTAACCTGGATGTCCCTAAAGAATGGCACAAGGGACTTCTCCTTAAACATTTTATAGTGGACGGTAAAGTTTGTTGCACCCATTATCATAAGAAAAATCGTAACTGCCTCTATGCTGAGGCTGTTGAAAAACCCTATGCTCAAGTCGTGGGAGCTCATACCACCGGTTCCAAGCCCGGTCATTGAGTGTATCACAGCATCGAAGAGCCCCATACCGTTTATGTAGTATAGGTAAACACCTACAACCGTCAAGACGGCATATATCTGGAAGATTATCTTTGAAGTATTTGCCAAGTTTGGGAGAATTCTCTCGCTTCTCGCCTCCGCTCTGTAAAGTCTCGCCGCAGCAACTCCTGGGCGAATCAAAATGGTAAGGGCAACCAGCACTATGCCTATTCCACCAAGCCACTGCATCCAAGCTCTCCAGAAGAGAATTATATGGGGGTAGCTTTCGAGATTGTGCATCATGGTTAACCCGGTTCCAGTCCAAGCAGACATGCTCTCAAAATAGGAGTCAACAAAGCTCATGCCCGCTATCCTAATGAAGGGAACTACACTTACAAAAGAGGCAAAAAGCCATACGAAAGCGGCAGAAATCATGGCCTGCCTCAGGTTTACGTCTTCTATATGTTCAGAATGTCTAGCAAGCCATGCGCCAAAAAGAATACATGCCAAACCAGGAATGACAAAATAATAGACGTACTGCATCTCTTCCCTGTAAATCCACGTAATTAAGACTGGGATTAGATAAGCAACACCTATACCTTGAAGGAGCGCTCCTATGAGATTTCTTATGACAAAGATGTCATCGGCGATGTTGATGTACTTACGAAGCTCTAGCATTGAGTCACCACATTGTTTAAGGAGAATAGGGCGTTAAAAAATTTTCGAGAAATCAGACAACTTTTTTAAAAACAAAATAGAGAGTGAACTTAGGTGGTAGAAGTGGAAGACAAAATTGAGAATCTCCTCAAGGCAGGTGAAATTGCAAAGAAGGTTAAAGAAGAGGTTTTAAAGCTAATAAAACCTGGAGCATCACTTTATGAGATAGCCGAGTTTGTTGAAAGTAGAATAATGGAGCTTGGAGGAAAACCGGCCTTTCCGTGCAATCTTTCAATAAACGAAATTGCCGCTCACTACACCCCCTATATCGGGGATAAGACGGTTCTCCAGAAGGGGGATTACCTAAAAGTTGATCTAGGCGTTCACGTTGATGGCTACATAGCGGATACAGCCTTTACAGTGAGAGTGGGAATGGAGGATGACAAGCTAATTGAGGCTTCAAGGGAAGCGCTTGAAAATGCGATAAACGTTATCAGAGCTGGAGTAAGAATAAACGAAATCGGGAAGGTTATAGAAGAGACCATAAGAGGAAAGGGCTTCAATCCAATAGTTAATCTCAGCGGGCATGTAATAGAGAGGTATAAGCTCCATACAGGCATTTCAATTCCAAACATTTACAGACCACACGATAACCATGAGCTCAAAGAAGGGGATGTTGTAGCGATAGAGCCCTTTGCAACCACGGGTGCTGGGCAGGTAATAGAGGTGCCTCCCACGCTGATCTATATGTACCTTAGAGACCGACCCGTTAGGTTACCACAGGCAAGAAACCTCTTAAGCTACGTTAAAAAGAACTTCTCCACTTTACCCTTTGCATACCGCTGGGTTCAAAAGCTCATGCCGGATGCACAGCTAAGACTGGCATTAATACAGCTTGAAAAAGCCGGAGCATTGTATGGGTATCCAATCTTAAAGGAAATACGGGGAGGACTTGTGTCCCAGGCAGAACATACAGTAATAGTTGAAAAGGACGGGGCATTGGTAACCACGTAGTTTTGTTATGCTTTTTTATTACTTTTGTTTAAGAGTGAATTTGTTTCCAGTTTTTTGAAGATGGGAAAGAAGCGAAGTCCAATTTTTGCTCGGCTATGGCGCCGGGGCGGGGATTTGAACCCCGGCGGGCAAACGCCCAGTGGATCTCGAGTCCACCGCCTTCCCTGGCTAGGCTACCCCGGCGCTCGATTTTTAGTAAAAGAGACCAGCTTATAAACCTTGCTGGTTTCGAAGAGCAAAAATGGGAAAAGTAAAGGTCTCACTCCTTATCATTGCAAGATGCCAATCCGCAGAGCAAAAGCAGTGGCAAGTCCTCTAAGCCTATTTTTCCCTCAATAAGTTTCTTTCTCACGAGCTCTCTAAGTTCCACCATTGTATCACCACCGGTGGCGAAGAAAAGAAGTGATTTATAAATTTTTGTGACTCAAATAAGGATACAATGTACATAAAAGAACATTAAAAGAGAATAGCTCAGCAGACCCTCGGCACGGGGTCACCAACGGGTGGCTCCATAAATCTCTTTCCACCTATGCCAGTCTCAAGAAGCACCTTGCCACGATATTGATCTATTACCTCACCTATAATCGCAGCATCTCTGCCGAGTTTGGTTTTTCTCATAGCTTGAAGAGCCTCCTCAGCGTATTCTCTCGCGACAACCATCACGACCTTTCCTTCATTGGCAACTTCATATGGGCTTATGCCAAGCATGTCACTAGCAGCCCTTACCTCGGGCTTTACTGGGATATCACTCTCCCTAACAAGAATCCCAATGTTGCTCTTTCTTGCTATCTCGTTCAGGGCGTTGCTTAATCCGCCCCTTGTGGGATCTTTCATTGCATGAATGTTCTCCCACCCAATTGTTTCAGCGACAGCTTTTACTACTTCCCATACGGGGGAAACGTCACTCTTAAGCTCCGTCTCAAAGGCTATCCCTTCTCTATGGCTCATCAAAGCTATCCCATGATCACCAACAGTTCCGCTGACCAAAACAATATCTCCCACCTTTGCCCCAGCATCGCTTATCGGCCTTTCAGCAATTCCAATTCCAGCCGTTATAACGAAAATCCCTATCTTATCTTCGACGACTTTGGTGTCCCCGGTAACTATAGGAACTGGAACTTCCTTTGCAGTTTCATCCATTGATTTTAGGATTCTCTCAAAGTCCTCCCCGCTAAACCCTTCTTGGATTATCATAGAGTTTGCAAGCGCTAAAGGCTCTGCCCCCATTACGGCTAAATCATTCACCGTTCCGCTCACAGCCAAGCGGCCTATATCCCCTCCGGGAAAGAAGAGCGGCTTAACTGTATGCCCATCTATGGTAAAAACCAAATGCTTATCTCCGAAGGGAATTGTTGCGGCATCGTCTAAGGCATCTAGCCCTATCCCACCGGCTGATTTCAATGTAAGGTTTTTGAGAATCACATCTCTAATAAATTCCTCCATCAACTCTCCACCAGCTCCGTGTTCAAGCTTTATTCTCATATTCACCACCTGCTTTTTTCTCTAAGGGAACCCTTTAAAATGTTACTAAGGAGGCAAAAAAAGAGGAAATCAAAGTATCAAGTCCTCTTTACTCAGATAACCCTCCAAATAGAGACCTCCAAGGAAAGCCTGGCCGACGTTTGTCCCATTGTCCCCCCTTGGTACTTCGTACGTTGAGTAGAACCTCAGACCATTGCCTTCCACGATTTTTCTTATCGTTTTCACTATGAGCTCGTTGTATGCAACTCCTCCGCTTATGCCAATGTTCTTAACTCCAAACTCCTTCGCCTTCTCAACTGCAACTTCCCCAAAAGCCCGCCCTAGAGCGAGGTGAACTGAATACGCTATATCCGCCGGATTTGCCTTGCTTTCAAGAACCTGTTCAAATAATTCCTCAACCTTCAGCTCTTCCCCCTCTATGGGAATGCTAAAGCCAAGATCGTTTTTGCCCTTAAAGGCAATTCCCTCAAGCTTCATTGCGGGTTCTCCTTCGTAGGTTCTCCTATATGCAACGTTGAGCAGAACAGCCATCGCGTCAAGAACCCTGCCGGTTGAGGAGGCATAACCAACGTTTATTTCCCTTGCGAGCTGGTTAAGTATTACGTTGAACTCAACCTTCCCGTATCTGAGGTTTTCAACAGCTTTTGGACAGTGCCTTTCGATTATCTCTTTTACTTCCTCTACCCCATAGAGCTTGCTCAAAATCCCCACTAAAGCCCTAAGAGGATAATAGCTCGCCAAATCTCCACCTGGGAGGGGGTAATAACTTATATGGGCTAACCTCTCAACGTCTTCGTAGCTTAAGTATAAAACTTCACCCCCCCATGTGTTTCCATCGCTTCCGTAGCCAACTCCATCCACTGCTATTCCTACTATCTCGTCAAGATTGTTTTCAGCCATAACAGAAGCAATGTGAGCGTAGTGGTGCTGTACTTGGATAAATTCTGCATTTTCCTCTTCCGCTATCTCCATTGCTAGTTTTGTGGTGTTGTAAAGCGGGTGAAGGTCAGCAACCACAAGGTCAAACCCCTTAATCCTCAGTATTTTCTTGAAGTGGGCTATGGCACTCCTCATGAATTCAAGAACTTCAACCTTTGAAGTGTTTCCTATGTACTGGCTCGGATAAACCCTCGAGCCCTTTATCATTCCAAAAGCATTCATGAGCTCTGCCCCAACTGCCAAGCCCGAATACTCAAAAGGTATATCTATTGGCAATGGAACAAACCCTCTGCTCCTTCTTATTACAGCCCTTTTTCCATCAACGAACCTGATAACGCTGTCATCCGTTCTGTTGAGAATTTTCCTGTTGTGCAGCAAAAAGTAATCGGCTAAGTCCTTAAGCTCCTCAAAGGCTCTATCGTTGTCTATTACCATTGGCATTCCCGGGTAATTAGCAGAGGTCATGACGTAAACAGGGCTCTTTGAGTAGTGGAAGAGTATGTAGTGGGTTCCAGCATAGGGGAGCATGACACCTATAGTGGGCAAGCCCGGGGCTAGAGCCTCTGGCAGTGGGAATGGTTCCTTCTTCCTTAAAGCCACTATTGGCTTCCTGTAGCTTGTGAGTTCTTCCCTCTCTACATCACTAACTATTGCAAAGCTCTCTACTGTTTCTAGGTCTTTAGCCATTATTGCAAAGGGCTGCTGAGGTCTTAGAATTCTCCTCCTAAGCTCCTTCACAACTTCTTCATTGGTAGCGTCGCAGGCTATGTGAATCCCACCTATGCCTTTTATTGCCACTATGTAGCCCTTGTCGATAAGCTCTGCAGCCTTCTTTAGCGGATCTCCCGTTATTTCTTTTCCATCGTTCGTGTAGAGCCTGTAGCTCGGTCCACATACAGGGCAGCAAACCGGTTCCGCGTGGTATCTTCTATTTAGAGGATCCCTGTACTCGCTCTCACAATAATCGCACATGTCGAATTCTCTCATTGTTGTGTTTACCCTGTCATAAGGAAGGTCTTCTATTATCGTAAACCTCGGACCGCAGTTTGTGCACACGATGAAAGGATACATGTACCTCTTATCCGTGGGATCGAAAAGCTCCCTAAGACAGTCATCGCATATGCTCACGTCTGGAGGAATTATAGAATCCCCACCTCCCCCACCGTTGGAGCTCTTTTCTATGTAAAACCTGTCAAATCCCTGAAACGGGATTTCTTTCACGTTTATCCTCTCAACCCTAGCAAGGGGAGGTGCTTTTTCTCTAAGGTCTCTCAAGAAGGCCTTTACTTTTTCTTCTTTCCCCTCAACCACTATCTCCACTCCAGCATCGCCAAGATTTTTAACGTATCCCCTTAGATCGTGCTCATGAGCAATTCTGTAAACGAAGGGTCTAAAACCGACCCCCTGGACAATTCCCTCAACGTGAATATGATAAGCTTTCACTACCTTCACCTGTTTCAGAATTGGAAAAAAGGAATTTATATCTTTCCAAAACCAAAAGTTAAAAACTAATGAAGAGTTTTCAACCAAAGGTTTGAAGCTGGGAGTTTTTGGAAAGAGAAATAAAGGGGCTGTTTTGTAAATAGTTAAAATCGTAAAGTTTGTTGGGGTTTGTAGGGCGAAATTTTTAAATATTTTTTGGAGTGTTTTGTAGTGATGGGCAGTCCTCGATATGTGGGGTTTTAAGCCCGAATGGGGACTGTCGAGAGCCTGAAGATGTGGGGAGTCTCCGTTCCCCCCGAAAGCCCCACGATGAAGATTGGAGTGGGGAAGGTCAGCCGTGCTGATGTTTACAAACTTTATGCGAGTTACGGCTGACCAGAACGGTTCATCAATACCCCTCATAAAGCCTATACGCCAAAAACTTTGGCAGGCCGGCCTCTATTATCTTCCTCGCTGCCGTATCAACGTCATATTCAACCCTTTCAAACACTATCTCATCACTATCCGTATCTATGAATGCATAAGCTGCCCTCCAGTCTCCGTCTCTGGGCTGACCAACTCCGCCTGGGTTTATTATTCTCCTGTTTCCAATCTCCTTGAGCATCTGCATGTGTGTATGTCCCACAACAAGGTTCTTTTCTCTGAAATACTTCAAAACCTCGACAAATTCACTATCGGGGAGCCAGGGAAAGAGGTACTCATCCAGAGGTGCCCTCGGAGAGCCGTGGATTATCAAAAAATCTTCTCCATCGGTTCTAAAAAGTTGCCTCACAGGAAGCCTTCGAAGGAATTCGATGTTTTCTCCGCTCATCACCCTTTCATGCCATCTTATTGCTTCCCTTGCATAGGGATTAAAACCCCAGGCAATCCCAAAGGCAACAGCATTATCGTGGTTGCCCCTCACGCAGAGAATTTCCCTCTTTTCCATTTCCTCTCTAAAAAATTCCACGACCTCGTTGGGATTTGCTCCATAGCCTACTAAATCACCCATGCAGAATACCACCTCGGCTTTCTTTACCCTTTTCCATACAGCCTCCAAGGCTTCGAGGTTTGAGTGGATGTCACTTATGAGGGCTATCAGCATGTTATCTATTACACATCAAAGATTAAATCCTTTTCTCAGCAGACTTCATTAACCCTTCCAAAATAGCTTGGGCTTTCTTCGTAGAATTCCTCTATAAGCCTCTGGAGCTTCTTTGAGAGTTCTATCTGAACTCCCCAGGAACCCTCAATGTAGCCCTTAGCCGCCATCCTGCCAAGAAACTTCTTCATCTCATCGCTAAGTGGGGAAGGCTTGCATCTTGCCCACGGAGTTCCCGGTAAAGGCATAAAATAATGAGCCCTAACCTTTCCGCCTTTGCGCATTATCCACTTCATAAATTCTATACTCTTTCTCTGGCTTTCTTCATTTTCGTTTGGCAAGCCAACTATGAAGTCAACAACAGGCTCTATCCCATATTCGAGCATATACTCAACCGCTTGCCTTACATGCTCCGTTGTGTGCAAGCGGTGCATGGCCTTAAGCATCTCATCGTCGCCGCTTTGAGCGCCTATCGCCAGCCTTCTGTTGTCGGCATACTTCAAGAGAAGCTCAAGTGTTTCAGGCTTAACGAACTCTGGCCGTACTTCACTCGGAAAAGTACCGTAGAAAAGCCTCCTCCCCTCTTCCCTTAGGGGTTGAAGAGCTTTTAAAAGGGCTTCAAGCTTGTCGACTCTTAATATTGCTCCCGGACTGCCATAGGCGAAGGCGTTTGGGGTTATGTAGCGCATGTCCTTCATTCTTCTTGAATATCTCACAATCTGATCTATCGGCCTGTGCCTCATACGAAAGCCCTTTGCATAGGGGGTTTGGCAGTAGTAACAACCAAAGGGACAGCCACGGCTTATTTCTATGGGCGCTATCAGATAAGAGCTTTCCGCAAAAGGAGGAAACTTAGTAAAGTCTTCAACCTTCGCAAAACCCGTAAAGACAAATTCACCGTCGAGGTAAAACGCAAGCCCCTTAATCTCCATGAGTTCCCTTGTTATTTTAAAGTTGCTCTTTTTAAGGGCTGTTAAAAGCTGGAATAGAACCTCTTCCCCTTCTCCTACAGCGGCTATATCAAACCCCATCCTTAAAGTATGTCTTGGCATCGCGGTTGCATGATAACCCCCAGCCACTAATAAGGCGTTGGTCTTTTCCTTTAGGATGTTTACTTCTTTCTCAACTTCCCAAATCTCCTCGGTGAAGAAAGAGTATAGAACAACTCTAGGCTTTGCCCTCAGAATCTCGCTAAAATCCTTTGTTATTAGGAGCTCACCGATATCAAAGCCTTGAGACTCAAGTGCACCCAAAAGATGCACAAAAGCGTTGTGATTTCGCCTTGTCATTCTAACAGCTATCTCATGCATGGTATAAAGTCAGAAGTAGATTTTTAAATGTTTACTCAAAAAAGAACAAAAGAAGGGAAAGGCCATCAGGCCTTGATTGCAAGCTTAATGTCCTCGGCCTTAACGGTCTTTCTTCCAGCGTGCTTTGCAAGGTCTACTGCCTTCTTGGCGATCTCCATAGCCTTCTCCTCAAGGTGCTCGGCGAGGACCTTTGCTGCCTCCTCACTAACTCTTGGAGCACCTGCCTTTCTAATCAATCTGTCAACTGGGGCAATTGGCAACTCAGCCATTTCCCACACCTCCTAAAGTTGTCTAAATTGGTATTTGCATTTTATTTTATGAAAGAAGTTATATATAAACCTTTCGGAAAAGAACCCCTTTGAGAGCAAGAAGGGATGAGTGGTCTCATAACAAGGCATAAGTCAGACATCTTAAGGGCACTTATCGAGAGTATGAAATTCTAAGGGGTATAATTTCCACAGTTTAAAAATAAAGGAATCCCCACAGTTGCTGATTTTCTTTATGTTTATCAAGTATCAAGATGTGATATATTAATAAAAACACGAAACATATGTTGATATTATTGCCAAATTATTTTGACATAATTTTCTTCGACAATTAGCTGAAAACGTAACGTTTATATATGAACACTGGCACATATTTTACCGATAATGTCCATAGGAGGTGACAGGTGCTATGCTTGGGGCAAAGTTGGTGCTTTTTGTGCTACCAACACTGATAGTTTTGTGCTCGGTTGTAATATACTACGCCAGTGGTAAGAAAGCGTAGGAGGTGTAAAATGTGGCGGATGCATATGAAATGCTAAAAAACCCCGTTGCACTCGCAGCATTTTTGTTTACCCTCCTGTTGCCAATATTCGTAGGATTTTTAGTAATGAGAAGAACAAAAACAGAAGAGGACTTTTTTGTAGGCGGTAGGGCAATGAACAAAATTGTTGTAGCCCTCTCAGCAGTTTCTTCAGGTAGATCATCATGGCTTGTCCTTGGTCTTAGTGGAATGGCCTATGCAAGAGGAGTGGGTGCTGTTTGGGCTGCAGTAGGTTATATCGTTGCGGAGATGTTCCAATTCGTTTACATGGGAATAAGACTAAGAAAATTCTCGGAGAAACACAACTGTATAACAGTTCCCGATTATTTTGAGGAGAGATTTAAGGATGAATCCAAGATCATAAGGCTAGTGGCTTCAATAATCATTGCCTTGTTCCTAACTGCTTACGTAGGAGCACAGTTTAATGCAGGAGCAAAGTCGCTTAGTACTGCATTAGGAATGTCCACATTAACGGCTCTTTTAATTGCGGCACTCATGATTCTCATTTACATGGTTCTGGGGTGGATTCATAGCCGTTGCATACAACGATGTTATAAGAGCGGTAATAATGATCTTTGGGCTAACAGTGCTTCCTGCAGTTGCTGTGGCTAAGGTAGGAGGAGTAAACGCAATGCTTTCAGTTCTTAAGGCACTCGATCCCAAGTATGTTGATCCCCTCTCCTTGGGAGTAGGTGGCCTTATAGGATTTTTAGGAATTGGTTTAGGATCCCCCGGACAGCCTCACATCATTGTTAGGTACATGTCAATTGACGATCCTGATAGACTTAGAGCATCAACCGTTATAGGTACCTTCTGGAATGTGGTTTTAGCTTGGGGCGCAATCTTTGTTGGCCTGGCAGGGAGGGCTTTGTACATAGATGTCAACATGCTTCCCGGTGCAAGTGCAGAAATGATATATCTTGTTCTATCATCAGACTTCTTTGGACCACTTCTCTATGGATTGCTTATGGGTGGAGTTTTTGCAGCAATACTTTCTACCGCTGACTCACAACTACTTGTAGTTGCTTCTACCATAGTAAGAGACTTTTACCAAGAAATCATAAACAAAGGAGAGCAGTTAAGCGAAGAGAGAGCGGTTTTCTTAAGTAGGATAGTTGTTTTTGTGGCAGGTATATTCGCAATGCTATTGGCATACTTTGCAAAAGACATTATCTTCTGGTTAGTCCTCTTTGCTTGGGGAGGACTAGGAGCGGCTATTGGTCCAACCCTTATAGTCTCTCTGTACTGGAAGAGAACCACCAAATGGGGAGTAGTTGGTGGAATGATAGTAGGGGCACTAACAACAATAATTTGGAAGCTGTACATAAGGCCAATAACAGGGCTCTACGAGCTCGTGCCAGCGTTCATCTTTGCCCTCATAGCAACAATAGTTGTTAGTCTAGTAACAGAGCCTCCAGAGAACGTAGATGAATTAATGAAAGACATGGTAGAATGAGTTTCTTTTGTAATTTTTTCCATCTTATTTTTAAATGCCATGTTATTTAAAGCAAAAACCGTGTGAGTGATTGTTTGAAATCCAAAAATCCCAAGGAAAGAACTTTTTAGATGAGAGAACAAAAGACAAAAGGTGATAAGCATGCATCCAGAGGGGTTCTTGGAAGTCATTACCGGACCAATGTTCGCAGGAAAGACAAGTGAACTGATAAAAAGGATAGAACGACAGATTTTCGCAAAAAGAAAAGCCGCTCTTTTCAAGCCATCAATAGACAACCGCTACAGCGAAGATAAAGTCGTTGCTCATAACGGATTAAGCTATGAAGCCTTTGTAGTGCCTACAACAGAGGAAGGTGTAAGGACTATATACCAAAAAACCAAGGAGGAGGATTTTGAGGTTATAGGCATCGATGAAGTTCAGTTCTTCCCGATGTCGATCGTTGAAATCCTAAACAAGCTCGCCGATGAAGGCGTTTACGTCATAGCCAGCGGTCTGAATTTAGATTTTAAGGGAGAACCCTTTGAAGTAACCAAGGAATTATTAGCACTAGCGGACAACATAGTCTACCTAACCGCCATATGCAGCGTCTGTGGAAGGGAAGCCACAAGGACGCAGAGGCTCATAAATGGAAAACCCGCCCCAAGAGACTCCCCCAGGATACTGGTGGGTGGAATGGAGGCCTACGAAGCCCGGTGCAGGAGACATCACATAGTACCTTGAAATACTGAGAAGCAATCTTAAGCCTCCTTTAGTGCGGTTATTTCATCTTTTTCTCTAGTTCGAGACGCAAGATCATTGATTTCTTTGTTGCAGCATCCACAGCCTTCATGAGCGCATTTCTTATCCTGCTGTCTTCAAGTTCAAAAATACCGTCTATTGTTGTCCCTCCGGGGGTTATCACCATGTCTCTAACCTGAGCAGGGTGTAGATTCAGCTCCAATAGAAGTTTTGCCGTTCCCAAAAGGGTCTGTGCACTTGCCAATATTGCAAGGTCCCTTGGCAACCCCACTCTTAGCCCCCCATACATGAGAGCTTCCAAGAATACAGAGACATAAGCAGGCCCCGAGCCACTCAACCCTGTTATTGCATCCATGTACTCCTCTTCAACCTTAGCACACATTCCAAAGGTCTTGAAAAGCTCTTCTACGAGTTCTATTTCATTCTCATCTAAGTCTCTTGTAGCATAAGCTGTGAAGGATTCTCCCACAAGAACTGCTATATTTGGCATAGCCCTCACGAATTTGGCATTAGCTAAGCCCTTTAGGGCTTCTAAAGAAATCGCTGCGGCAAGAGAGATAACGATCTTTCCTTCAATATCTTCTCTTATTTCTTCCAGAACTTTCTTGATTTTATTTGGTTTTACAGCAAGTATTACAACATCTGCAGCTTTTGCTGCAGTCCTGTTATCACTGGTTATTTCTATCCCATATTCCTCTAACCACTTTATTTTCTCTATCTTTCTTCTTGTCGCTATCACGTCATAATTCTTTGCGAGAGCCTTTGCAACTGCGCTTCCAATAGTACCAGCCCCAATAACAGCTATTTTCATATCAATCCCTCCAAATGCTAAACAACATCAAAGCTTATCTCCAAAAGTTCCTTAGCCTTCCTAAACCTGACTTTCCTAATTTTTATCTCCCCAATTTCTCCAGTTGTCTTCGTATGCTCCTTGTTGCATGCGTTAACGTTCCAGTCTTCAATAACCACAACCCTAAGGGTTCTAACTTCCTCTGGAATTGGGAAGAGGTCGTACATATCTTCGCCAAACCTCTTCTCCGCTTCTTTCTTTGGAAGTTCATAGACAAATATGGGAACATCTTCTTTGATTTTTTCATTTGCACGACTTTCTATTTCCTTAATTTCCTCCTCAGCTGGCTTTCTATTGAACTTAACAGTTAGCCTTCCATGATTTCCACTGACGTAGACGCTTGCCGTCCATTTAGCCTCTTCTCCCAAAACTTTAACAACGGCACCTTTGAGGACATGTAAAGCTGTATGGGTTTTTACCTCCACCTCAATCCCCTCAAATTACTTTCTCATTATAAGCAAGTTCAGCATTTAAGATCGAGCCTCCAGCGGCTCCTCTAATAAGATTATGGCCTAAAGTAACGTACTTAAACGTTTTTTCATTAACTTTCCCCAATCTTCCAACTATAACACTCATTCCTTTACCCAACTCTCGATGAAGCTTTGGCTGAGGGATTTCCCTATAGACAATCGGCTTTGCATATGAAGGAAGCTTAAGGTTTTTTAATGGATCAAAAGATTCAAAAACTCTTCTAAGCTCTTCAACGGTTGTGTCTTGGCCAAGCTCGACAAAAACCGCTTCTGTATGACCGTGAGATACTGGAACCCTTGTTGTAATAGTGGATATTTCAAAATCAAGACCGAGGATTTTCCTTGATTCGTTCTCAATTTTCCACTCCTCTTTTTCAATGTATGGAATTACGTTATCAAAGATCTGCAGAGCTGATAAACCTTTAAACCCTGCCCCACTTATTGCTTGCATTGTTACCACATTCACTTTTTTGAGCCCAAATTCTGAAAGAACCTTAAGCGAGAGCACCAGTATTGCAGTTGAGCAATTGGGGTTTGTGACTATAAACCTCTTCCAGCCCCTTTGCTCTTGTTGAACTTCAATAAGCTTTAGCTGATCTCCATTGACTTCTGGAACTATAATAGGTACATCCTCTTCATATCTATGGGATGAGGCGTTGCTAAACACAGGGGTCTTCTCAGCTAGCTTTTCTTCAACTTCACCCGCTATTGAAGATGGAAGGGCTGAAAAAACCAAATCCACATCTGGATCCTTTAAGAAATCTCCCAACCCCTCCACTTCCATCTCTCCAATATCACCACTAGGCCATTCTACAATATCTCTGTATTTCTTTCCTTTTGATCTTTCTGAAGCTACTAAGCGCTCTATTTTAAACCAAGGGTGATTCTCTAAGAGTCTCACAAACATCTGGCCAACTAATCCTGTAGCGCCCAAAATCGCAACATCCATTAAAGAACCTCCTTAAAAGCACTCAACGTTGGTTCTATAGGCTCTGGCAGGGAAAAGTTCTCAATTATTATGTTTGGGTCTTTCAGTCCATGTCCTGTTGTAATTAAAACATAGCTTTCATCTGAATTAATCAGGTCAAGCTCTTTCAACTTAACTAAACCAGCCAAGGAAGATGCCGATGCCGGTTCAACGAAAATTCCTTCTTTTGATGCGAGAAGTTTTTGGGCCCTAAGAATCTCCTCATCACTAACACTCTCAAAGAACCCCTTTGACTCTTCAGCAGCAAGCCAGGCCTTTCTCCAATTAGCAGGATTTCCAATCCTTATTGCTGTAGCCACTGTATCTGGCTTTTCCTCGGGCTTAAATTCCTTTTTCTCTTTCCAAGCTTTTGCCAAGGGTGATGCTCCTTCAGCTTGGATTCCAATCATCCTTGGCAATTCATCGATAAATCCTGCTTGGAATAATTCTTTAAAGCCTTTCCAGATGGCTGAAATGTTACCAGCGTTTCCTACGGGTAGGATTATATTGTCTGGAACAAACCCCAGCTGATCAAAAATCTCAAAAGCTATAGTCTTTTGGCCTTCTAACCGGAAGGGATTTATTGAGTTAAGCATGTAAACTCCAAGTTCTCTACTGGCCTTAACAACAACCCTCAAAGCATCATCAAAGTTCCCTTTAACCGGAACAACTTTTGCACCATATACTATCGCTTGGGCCAGTTTTCCCAGTGCAATTTTTCCACTTGGAACAAGGACATAACTTTTTATCCCTGCTTTTGCTGAATAAGCGGCTAAAGAAGCCGAAGTGTTGCCCGTTGAGGCGCAAATGACTTTATCCATGCCAAGTTCCAAAGCTTTGCTAACACCAACAGTCATTCCCCTATCCTTAAAAGAGCCTGTTGGATTTGCACCTTCATTTTTGACGTAAAGTTCTACTATTCCCAGCTCTTTTTGAAGATTTTCCAGACGATACAGAGGTGTTCCCCCTTCATTGAGAGAAACTCTCCTTTCAACAGGAATAAAGCTCTCATACTTCCACAATGTTATGTTCCTCCCATCAAAGACGTTTTCAACTTTGCCCAAATCAATGAATACCTCCAGCAGACCTCCACAGTCACATCTATACCTAACTTCATTTTCTCCATACTCTTTTCCACATTCTATACATCTGAGCATTTTGCCCCACCTCCTACTTTTGTTATAAAATACTCTGCCCTAATCCCTTCACTCTCAAAGGCCTCAACCATTGACTTTCCAATGTTGCGCAAATCTTCTCCCAAAGCAAACATGGCCGGTCCAGAACCGGATAAAGAAACCCCATAAGCTCCACTATCCAAAGCTGCTTTTCTGACTTTATCAAACCAAGGTATGAGGGGCTTTCTGTATGGAATAACCAAATAATCATCTAGGAGCTTTCCAACTGTCTCCAAATCTCCCTCCTTCAGTGCTGAAATCAAAGCACTTGCTAGGGCCAAGTTCTTAACAGCGTCACCTAGCGGAATATCTCTTGGTAAAACAGATCTTGCTTTCCTTGTGCTAACCTCAACCTCTGGAAGAACCACGACGAGTTCAAAGTCAACATCAAGCTTAAACACCTCAAGATAGTGTAGAGATTTTAAAATTGTAAAGCTACCAAACAGAGCTGGAATCACGTTATCCCCATGGACACTACCAGATGCTGCTTTTTCTCCCTCAAGGGCAGCTTTTATTATGAGATTCTTATCTCGAACCCCAAGGGCATTTGCCACAGCCAGTGCCCCGCCGATAGCTGAAGCCCCAGAGCTTCCAAGTCCACTTTTTGGTCTTATCCCCTTTTTTAATTTCATGTTAAACCCCATTTCCATATTAAGCATCTTCAAGAGAGCAAAGGCAGATATTGAAGCAACGTTCTTCTCAGGATCACTTGGCACATCAAATCCTTCAACCTCTAATGTTACCTCATCACTTTCTTTGAAGATTATTACATCCACAGGCTTGGCAAGACATAAACCAAAGACATCAAATCCCGGCCCAAAGTTCGCTATTGTTGCTGGAGCTAGAACTTTCACCAAAAATCACCTCATGAATTTCATTCAAAACCTCCTCAAGCTCAACTCTATCCACTATAAAACACGTGTATTCTTCTTTTTGTTCAACAACTGGGTAGGGCACACTACAAGAAGCTCCAATCACTCCAATCTTTGCTTTTTCCCCAATAATCTTGTAGGTAATTAACGGTATTTTAAGGGTAAAATTTGAAACTAGCGTGCCTAATCTCCATTTGTTTGTCCTTCCAAAGATCAATGGGACCCTATTTTTCACAGGCTCGATGGCTCGTTCGTGTAAAGCTTTTAACCCAAGTTTTGAAGCAATTAAAGCTTCATCATACGACACAAACGGGATAACTTTAGCATTTTTGACTATTCTTGGATTAGCCGTATAGATTCCTTTCACGTCACTCATGATCAAAACTGCTCTGGCATTCAAGAGACGCCCTAAAACTGAGGCCGTGTAATCACTTCCTCCTCTCCCAAGTGTTGTCCTAAGGCTATTGAACTTCCCTAGAAATCCTGTCACAACAGGTACCTTGCCCGCTTTTAATAGCTCTTCGAGCATCCAGAGATTATTCTTTGTTTTTTCCAGATTCACTTCAGCATTCCCAAAGTTTCCGTTTGTTTCTATCAAATAGAAGGCATCAATTGGAGCACTCTCTATACCCCTCTCGTTTAGTGTGCTTGAAAAGAGTTTAACTGATAGTCTTTCGCCGAAGGAGAAGACATGATCTGTGTATGCCTTCTTACTTGGGAAAGCTCTTTCATTTTTCAGCACAAACCTAAGTTCCTTGAGTTCCTCCTCGATGTCTATATTGACGCCAAATTTCTCAGCCGTAGCCAAGTGTATGTTCGTAAACTCCTCTAGAAGCTCCGGGCTTTTCCTTTCTGCAAGCTCCAACAAAAGGTCTGTAACTCCTTTAAGTGCGGACAAAACGACAACAACTTCACTTTTTTCCTCCCAGAATTTCTGGACAAGCTCTAAGGCATCTTCAAAAGAGTTCCTAATCGAGCTTCCTCCAAATTTAACCACTATTCTGGAGAGTTTGTAAATCACCCATTTTAGCTCACCTTACTCTCGAAAGTTTAGATTACCTATATAGTTTTTTCGAAGAAAAAGTTGCCATTTTGTCAAAATTACATTCAGTTCCCCTATTAGGGCTCCATAAAATTCAAAAAATCAAGCAAAAAACAGAACAGAATTCCAAATTATTAAAGAATAACAGCAATAATTATTGAGTTAACGTTCGTCCTCGTTGGGCCTGTTACAAGTAGGGCTTTTGCTTTCTTTAAAGCCTCATAAGCGTTGTGCCCCTTTAAGTATTCCTCGACATCTATGCCCTCTTTTTTAAGGGCTTCCAGAGTATAGCCGTCCACCAATCCACCGGCGGCATCCGTTGGGCCGTCAGTTCCATCTGTATCCATAGCCAAAACCGCAACTCCTCTAAGGTTTGCTATTTTTCTCGTTATGCTCAAGGCAAACTCCTGGTTCGGCCCTCCAAGACCGGCTTCACCCTCTATCGTTACCGTTGTTTCTCCACCGGCTATTAAGATGCAGGGCCTTTTAAAGGGCCTACTCCTATGGTAAATCTCCTCTATTATTGAGCCAAAAGCTATTGCCACTTCCTTGGCTTCTCCTTCAAGGGTCGTTGTGAGAATATGCGCATTGAGTCCGAGCTCTCTAGCTTTTCTCTCTGCTGCTTCACATGCCAAGGCGTTGCTCGCTATAAGGAAGTTGTGGACGTTGGGAAGGTCTTCCTTTAGGGTTTCCTCAACTTTTCCCTCAAGGCCAAGCTCTATGTGCCTTCTCACGCTTTCAGGAAGCTTATCCCAGAGGTTGTAGAGCTTGAGTATCCTGTAGGCGTCCTTAAACGTTGTGGGGTCTTTTACAGTTGGTCCGGAGGCTATAGCTTCGAGGGGATCGCCAACGACATCTGAGAGGATAAGGCTTATCAGAGTCCCCTTCACGAGCTTCGCCAGCTTACCCCCTTTAACCTTTGAGATGTGCTTTCTGACGGTGTTGATCTCATAGATCTTCGCCCCGCTTTTAAGGAGGAGCTCATTCGTTTTCATCTTGTCCTCAAAGCTTATCCCGTCCTCTGGAAGGGTGAAAAGCGCGCTCCCACCACCGGAGATGAGGACGAGGAGGGTGTCGTTTTCCTTAACTTTTTTTGCAAGCTCTACCCCGAGCTGAGCACCCTTTACTGAATTTTCATCCGGCACTGGATGCCCCGCTTCAATTACCTTGATCTTTTTGAGAGGCAATGAATAGCCGTACTTAGTCACCGCTATTCCCCCGGCAATCTTCTCACCCAGAACCTCTTCAACGGCTTTTGCCATCGAACATGCTGCCTTTCCAAATGCCAAAACATAGATTTTTCCCCTTATCAGGAACTCTTTTCCTTTAACAATAAGCTTGCCGTCCTCAACCTTTAGTGCTCTTTTTACCGCTTCATAGGGGTCAGCGCTTTTTATCGCCTCTTCCATCAGAATTAAAGCGATTTCCTTAGCCTTTATATCTCCATAAGAGAGAAGTTCCTCTCGATTCACCATGTAAATCACCGTAGGGTATTAAAGCAGAGCAAGATATAAGGGTTAGGGAGACATCAGAAGGACTCTAAGGAGGGGATCCTCTATCCAATATCTTCCTCCTTCCGAACGTATGAATCCTGCTTTTTCAAGAGTGTCTAGATACTTGTAGATATGCTGAATTCTCCTAGGTGCCTTTTCTGCCTTCTCAAGCTCTCTGTAAACCTCCGCCCCCCTAAGTGCGCTGGGATATACATTAGCGAGGACTCTAAGCACTTCAACATAAATGGGGCTGCTGTAAACGTTCAAGAAAGCTTCCAAATCCTTTTTCCACTCATCAAGGGCATATTTTCTGCTCTCTTCTAGTGCCCTTGGAAGAGCTTTTTCTACAGCAACTCCCCTCCTTACAAGGTTTGTTACAGTTAATCCATAATAAGAAACAAAACCTGGAACGCCTCCAAGCTCCCTTACAGCCCTTTCAAGTTCGAGTTCATTTTTTACATTAATACCATAGCTTTCAAAACCTCTTCTCAAAAATTCTACGCCCTCCACCACGCTCCAGCGCGGGAGTGTAAATATCTCGGCCGAGCGCATAAAGTTTGGCTTACTGGCATCGGGATTCAAATACTCCATAAGTAGACCGGGCATTGAGCCTGTAAAAATCAGGGATATGTTCGGATAACTGTCCGTTATCTCCTGAAGTAAACCACGAAAATCCAAGTTTTTCAATCTAGCAAGCACCTGGGCCTCGTCAAAAATAAGGAGTCCTCTTGCTGAGTTTTGAGATAGCACTCTCACAAGAGTAGAAAAGTCCGAAGTAAACTCCTCTATGCTTGTCTTCCTGACTTCGACAGAAATCCCGCGAAGGGAAAGGGCGTAGCTCTTACTCATGGTTATAAGTCTTAGAGATGTTCTTTTTGGCTCTACATCGGATATCGAAATAGCCCTAGCACCAATGAAGCGAGAAAAGTTGAAGTATATGTAGTGATGGTTTCTTCTTTTCGTGAACTTTTCAGCGACCACATTAACAACGCTCGTCTTTCCTACACGCCTCGGGCCTAAGAGAACAGAAATATTTCCCCTAAGAACTGCTTGAAAAAGTTTTTCAGCCGTATTTCTGTGCCCTTCTCCCCAAAGGCACTCCTCCTCCATAATAGGTCTAGTGCTGAAAAAGTTTTTACATACCATGTAATTTACACCCCATGTAAATTACGTTCTATGTAATAAAAATCTTTCGATAAGAACCTTACCTCAAAGTCTCATCATTCCACAATTATCTCAACAATCACTTTCTGCCCCGGATTTTTCAGCTTCTCCACAAGTTCCCTTTTAATGTCCTTCGCGGCTTTGTTTGCTTTTACTGCCAAAGTTCTCCCATCAACGTAGTCGCTCTTTCTTATCACCATAGAAACATCGCTCTCAAAGCTCAGCCTCTCGTCTCCAAATGCCTCAAGCTCATCAACAATATCATCAACAATTATCCTTATCTTTATTTTTTTGCCCTTTTTCAGGGCTTCTTTTAACTCATCACTTAGGTCTTTAAGGGCTTTGTTGGCTTTTATGCATATTATGCAGTCTCCCCTTGGCGTTAGGTAATCCTCCTTCGTTATTTCCAGCGTTGAGCGGTGGGTTGCCTTTACGTTTTCATGCCCGTAGCAGATGATGGTTTCCTTAATCATCTGACCTCCTCCCCGCCCCTGAAGGAGGGGTTATGACTCCCGAGAGGAATCCCCTCCTTCAGAAGTTTCATCGGTTTGTGGGTCCATCACCTACTCCCGTCGCCAGTTTCGGTTTGGCCCACAGGCCCGGTCTTAGGCCCGTTACCCCTACCCGCCCAAGCGGGATTGGGGTTATCGCCTTAGAGGCTGCTCCACGAGCTTTTACCACCTAAGGGGGCGGTTCTCAAAGGACGCCTTACGGCGTCATCCTCCCTAAAGGGAGGACACAACGAAAGCCCTCTCAAAGAGCACCTTTAAGACGGCCTCCCCGAGGCCTTATTAAGAGGAAAAAGTATTTAAGGCTTTCGACATTTCAAAGGATCAAACTCAGAATTTCTGCATCCCCGCCCTAAAGGGGCGAGGCTTTCAGGTGGTAAAAACCTTTAAAGGGAAGCTTTATAAATTTGGCTGGGAAAAGTTTAAAACAGCCTCACTTGATTTGGGTGTGGAAATTAAGATTATCGGAGGGATGAGGAATGGGAAACATTAAGCAAGGTTTCATTAAGAGAACCGCGAGAGAGCTCTTCAACAGGTATCCAAACGAGTTCACAAGGGACTTTGAGCACAACAAAAAGAAGGTTGAGGAGCTAACAAACGTCACAAGCAAAACAATAAGGAACAGAATAGCTGGCTACATAACAAGGCTTGTAAGACTTAAGGAAGAAGGAAAAATCCTCTAAATCAGTTCTCTCTTTATCCTTTTTAAATCCTCAAGGATTTCTCTTGGGAGTATATCCTCGAATTCCTTCAAAAGCTCATCAAACTGCTCCTCGCTTTCTCTGGCAATTCTGCGCATAAGGCTCTTTATGTAAGTCTCAGTGAGCATTCTGACCTCTTCAAGCTCGCTCTTCATTCTCATATACTCGTCTATTTTTTGCTCTATCTCACTTAAGAAGGAAGAAAGTTCTCTGATTTTTTCTTCAATTGGTTCTTGGGACTTTATGAGCTGCTTTATCTCCTCATATTCCTTCGTTTGTCTTGGGGCTTTTGGCTCATACATCTCGGTGCCGAAGGAATACGGCGTGAGGAGAACCTCCAACCTAATGCCCCTCTTTATTTGGTAGTACTTCCTAGGCCTGCCCCTCGGAATCTTCTCTATCCTGCCCTCAATCAGCCCAGCACTCTCAAGTATTCTAAGGTGCTCAAGGATAGCCTTTTGCCCAACTCCCAATTCCTTCGAGAGCTCGCTTACAAAGTAGGGTCGTTTGGTAAGCAAGAGCAGTATCCTCCTTCTCGTCTCGTTTCCAAGGACATCAAGTAACCTTCCATGCTCCTCCATAGTCTCACCCCGTGATGAGAGTGACATCTTCCTCTTATCTAACTTAATGTAAATAAAAATCCTACTTAAATCTTTTGGTTTTAACTACACAAAATTACTTTAAGGTTTAAGGGAGAATATATTTTTGGTGACCCCTATGAGAGTTGTTGGAGGAATCCACCTGGTAGATGAAACTTTTGCAAACGTCTATCTGATAGAAAGGGGAGAAAAGCTTCTCCTTATAGATGCCGGACTTCCAGAGGAGTATGAGAAGGTTTTGAGGTACATAGAAAAGCTCGGCTACGTTCCAGAGGATGTGGAGGTAATAATAGTAACCCATGCCCACTACGACCATGTGGGCTCTTTAAAAAACCTTAAAGACGCAACCAGTGCAAATGTTGCAGCCCATAAAGACGAGGTCCCCTATTTGAAGGGAGAGAAAACCTACAGGAGAGAAATAGAACCAGTTGATGTTGAAATAGAGCTGAACGACGGAGATGAGATCGAGGGGCTGAGAGTTATCCACTCTCCGGGGCATACTCCCGGGAGCATTTGTTTGCTCGACTTGGAGACAAAAGCTCTCTTTGTGGGGGATTTGGTTATGGAGGAAAACGGAAGGCTTGAAGAGATTCCGCACCATTATTCCCTCGATCCAATGAAGAACAGGGAAGCCATAAAAAGACTTTTGGAGGTTGATTTCGTGCATTTACTGCCAAGTCATGGAAAGCCGATCTTAAACGACGGGAAGGAGAAGTTGAGGGAGCTTGTGGAGAGGCTTCAGTCTGAATAATTTAGAGATCTTTAATCTACTTCAATTTTTATCTTAAAACCTCAAAACTCCTTCGGCAAAACTTTGACTCCGAGCTTTGTCGCAAGCTTTCTGAGCCTTTGGTCAAAAGTTGCCAAATAACCTTTCTCCAGCGCGTGAATGAGAATTACCGTGTCATTGAAGCGCGATAGAGAGAGCTTCTCCCTTTCAAGGAGCTCAAGGGCGCGGAGGATTATCTTATAATCATCGACGAGGCTTCTAAACCTCGGGTCAGAGGTGTACTCTAAGAGCATCGTCCTAGCTTCCTTAACTGAAAACCCTTGGTTTTTAAAGAACCACACATACTCCTGAAGCACTATCGATGGAACGTACCATTTATCGAGAGAATTCAGAAGGCTTCTCGCCTTTTCATGGAAGCCAGAGTCGCTAAAGGTGTCATAAATCAAAACATTGGTATCTATCACTGCAGACATTCTTTCATCCCCTCTTCTATGGATTTCTCAATTTCCTCAGGAGATATCTTTTTGCCGAGCTTGAGGGTTTTCCTTTCTTTTTTGGGCCGTTCTATAATAATCCTCCCGTCTTCGAGCTTCACTTCAAGCACTTCACCTTCCTTAATCCCAAGAGCCTTCCTGATCTCTGCGGGGATCGTTATCTGGTAGTTCCGGGTGACTTTTGTGAGTGGCATACTATACTCACCTCCATAGTAGATTCAAATTTCTACTATATTAATCTTTCTCCTAGACACTGCAAAAATAATAAAAATCAGAAAAGCCCGTTCAACACTGGAATTTCCTTGGGCTCATAATCTTCCAGTCTTCCCTCCAAAAAATCCTCGTATCCCTTAAGGTCAAGAAGTCCATGGCCGCTCAGGTTGAACAGTATAACTTTCTCCTCCTCTTGCTCTTTTGCCCGAAGTGCTATGTCGATTGCCGCCTTTATCGCGTGGGCACTCTCTGGAGCTGGAACTATCCCTTCGGCTTTTGCAAAGAGGGTGGCTGCATCAAAGACCTCCGTCTGGTGATAAGCTACAGGCTTCACAATGCCATGGTTCACGAGAACGCTTAGCGTTGGAGCTAGCCCGTGGTATCTCAGCCCTCCGGCGTGAATTGGGGGCACATAGTATGTATGGCCAAGGGTGTGCATCTTCATCTTCGGAGTTAGCCTTCCTGAGTCCCCGTAGTCGTAGGCATAAACCCCCGAAGTCATTGTTGGAGCGGCTTTGGGTTCAACAGCTATGAACTCATACTCTTCTTTTCCCTTCAAAACGTCTTTAACAAATGGATATGCCAAACCAGCGAAATTGCTCCCTCCGCCTACGCAGCCGATTATCACATCGGGCTCTTCAAATTCTCTTATCTGCTCCTTTGCCTCAAGCCCGATGACCGTTTGGTGCATTAGGACGTGGTTTAAGACGCTGCCAAGGGAATAACGGGCGTTCTCATCTTTTAAAACATCCTCAATGGCTTCACTTATCGCTATGCCAAGACCTCCGGGATGGCTTGGATCCTCAGCTAGAAATCTCCTCCCCACTTCCGTCCTATCACTTGGGCTTGGAAACACCTCAGCCCCGTAGATGTTCATGAGAACTCTCCGATAAGGCTTTTGCTGGTAGCTCGCCCTAGCCATGTAAACCCTAACCCTTAGGCCAATAAGAGCCCCGGCGAGAGAAAGAGCAGTTCCCCATTGCCCCGCTCCTGTTTCGGTTACAAGCCTCTCAATGCCTTGCTTTTTAGCATAATATGCTTGGGCCAAGGCGGTGTTTATCTTGTGACTGCCAGTAACGGTCGCTCCCTCGTATTTGAAGTAAATCCTTGCTGGAGTTCTAAGCCTTTTTTCAAGGTTCGTTGCCCTAAACAGAGGTGTAGGGCGCCCAATCTTGGCGTATAGCTCTCTAACTTCTCTAGGAATTTCAACGTAGCGTTCCCTGCTCATTTCCTGCTTTACAAGTTCCTCCGCAAAGATTCTAAGCAACTTTTCTGGCTCTATGGGCTTTTCCGTCTCCGGGTCTAACGGGGGCTCCAGAGGTTCGGGAAGGTCGGGCAAAATGTTGTACCAAAACTTTGGTATTTTTTCATCTGGAAGAACAGCTTTCATTTCAACCACCTCTTTCTCTTTGCAAATCCCAAAATCGAGGGAATAATGAGAGTAAACGGGCCAAAAGCAACCAAGTATTTCAAGTAGGTAAAGATGTTTAGACAATCAAAAAGCCTGCCAAAAGCAATCCCGCCTATAAGCTAACCAAGAGAACGAGGAAAACGTATCACAAATTCCAAAAACACTCACTCCTTATCGACATAACCCTACTAGATGCACTCACCCCTTAAATGTTCTTTGCTCAAATTGTTGTAGATATGACAAGTCCTTAAAGGAAAATATAGGCAAGTTTGTCACTCTGTCAAAGATTAAAAAGCCAAAAAGCTCACTTTCTGAAGAGCAAAGGCACAAGCAAAAGTCCCAAAATGAGTGCCGGACCGCAAACTTCGCCTTGAGCGCGACTCTGGGAAGGAGTGCTCGATGACTTCAGCACAATTTCTCCTTTTGGAATGCTGATGTTAAATGGTGGTGAAGCACACTTAACTAAAAGAGGCTTATCGCTCTCATCATAGGGGATCCAAGTATAGATTCCATTTTTCTTGTACCAGCCTATATGGGAGTTTTGGCCAGCTTTTCCTCTCTCCGCAACATTTACAATTGCCGAGATGTCTTCATCGCTTATCTCTATTATTCCGTTCTCCCTCAGCCACTTGAGCTCAATCTCAAGGGCTTTGCTAAAGTTGAAGGAATAGGGATCAATGACTCCCTCTGGGGAGTTAGTGATCTCTGCTTTAAACTGGAGGTTGTCAAGGACACATGAGATGCCGAGCTCTTCAAAAAGCGCCTTTAGCTCGACAACGTCTTCTTCACCCGGCTTTTCTTTTCCGTAAACTGCTATATAGACCTCGGCTAGGGGAAGCTTAATGACCTTTGAGGGATCAACGCCGTGCTCTTTCAAGCACTTTTCAAATTCGAGAGTGGGCTTCCAAGTGCAGAGGCCATTGTAACAGCCACAACTTGTGAGCCTCAAGCAACTATACCACTCCTTATATACGCACGGCGTAACTATTTCCCTCGCGAGCTCTCTCGTCGTGCAGACCTCTCCGGAACATCCACCTATAGAACAGTCCGAGTCGCTCTTGCACTCGTTGCCTTTTCTTGGGCTTATCTGGACGTAGAGAGACCCTTTTCTAAAGGTGTAGTTCTTAACTTCCCAGCCCAGAGCCTTAATCCGCTCAAAGCTTTCGTTGGAAATCAGCAAGGGAGATTCAAATGAAGCGTAAGCATAAGCGGATTCAAAGCTCTTCGCAGGTATCTGAATCCTAATCCATAGGGAAGAGTTAATCTCCCTCAAGATAACTCCAACTCTCTCGTCGTAGTGGGAGCGGTAGATTATGGTTCCGTTGTCGATTATTATGTTTTCCGCATTTAGTAGAGGGCTTAGATCGTATGAAATCCCGGGCCTGTTAAGGCGAACCTCCACAGCCAAGGAATCCATTGGGTTGTAACACGCATTAGCCAATGGAACAAAGCTCAGCAAAAGGATAAGGGCAAGCCCTTTCTTCATGATCTCACCAACATAGGATTTGACTTCAAAGTATATACGTTTATTGAGAGTTTCAAAACGATTGAAGTTATGGCATCATTCAAAAGTCTCCAGATGATTATAAATCTATCAAAATAAAAACGTTTTTATCTTTCTATTTCGCAAATGATAATTGGTGATTTCCATGGTAGTTGAGGACGAAATCTTTAACGATGTACAAACAAACGGCATAATTGGCCCACATTCAAAGATGCTCGGTCCAGTGGCGGATGGAGGGAAGATAGTCTTTGTCACAGCCCCCGGATGCTGGGGTCCAATGATTACTCCCACAATTAGGGGAGGACACGAGGTCAACGTGCCAGTTGCTGTAGAAGGAGCGGAAGTCGGAGATGGCATAGTGATTAAGGTAAAGAGCATTAAGGTTCTCTCAAAAGCCGCTTCCTCAGGTGTTGATACAGTTAGAGAAGGAGCGTTTGTTGGAGATCCATATGTTGCAAAGAAATGTCCAAGCTGTAACGAACCATGGCCCGAATTTGAGGTTGTTGGTATAGGGGAAGATGCAGTGAGATGCAAACACTGTGGCTCACCGGCTTCTCCCTTCAAAATGGTCAACGGGTACACAATGGTCTTTGACCACAACCTTGGAGTTGGGGTTACAGTAAACAAGGAAACCGCCAAGATGATAGCCAAAGATGCATGGGAGTGGCACTCTCTTCCCAAGAATTCAAAGCAGGTGCCGATACTAATCTTCGCTAAGGCAGACATCGTTGGAGTGCCTTCAAGGATAAGACCTTTCTTGGGACAGCTTGGAACGGTTCCAGCCGTAGATATCCCGGACTCCCATAACGCCGGAGACTTCGGCTCCTTCTTGATTAACGCTCCCCATCCATACGGGATAACCAAGGAAGACTACGAGACAAAGCTAACCGATGGTCACTTAGATGTTGATTCAGTTAGAGAAGGGGCTGTATTAATAGCGCCGGTAAAAGTTAAGGGAGGGGGAATTTACGCCGGAGATGCTCATGGAATGCAGGGAGACGGAGAAGTAGCGGGGCATACAATCGATGTAACTGCAGAGAGCGTTCTTGAAGTTTCGGTTGTTAAAAACATAAACCTAGACGGCCCTATTTTGCTACCTCCCGAGGAAGACCTGCCTCCCCTCGCAAAGCCATGGAGAAAAGACGAATGGGAGAAAGTCCAGACATTGGGAAGAAGGTTTGGAATTGAGCCCGAGCCCGTGGCTCCAGTGCAGATTATTGGTTCAGGACCAACTATAAACGAAGCTGCAATGAGAGGTTTTGAAAGGGCAGCAAAGCTCTTTGGAATGAGCTTGGAGGAAGTTAGGAATAGGGTAACGATAAGCGGTGCCGTGGAAATTGGAAGGCTTCCGGGAATAGTTCAGGTTTCAATGCAAGTCCCACTGAGTGCTTTAGAAAAGATGGGGATAGACGAGATAGTGGTTAAGCACTACGATCTTCCTTACTAATCTTTTGTTTTTACCTCAATTTTAATTGGAGTTGGATTTTTGAGGTTGTCACTAACTGGACAGCGTTCTTCAACTTCTTTTATCCATTCTAAGAGCTCGGATTCTGTAAAGTTGCCCTCAGGGAATATTTCCACCTTAATCTCTTTATACCCAGCGCGTTCACCATCGAGTCCCTGAAATTTCCTCGGGTCAAGTATTCCAGTGGCCTTAATCCTGATTGACCTAATACCTATCCCCTTCTCCTCCGCTACCAAATGACCGGTAATAGTCAAGCACCCTGCTAGGGCAACGAGAATATATTCCACTGGATTCGGCCCCTCGTTAGTCCCACCCAACTCAGGGGGTTCATCTACCACAATTGTGAACTCTCTAACCTTCGCAACCATTTTTGTTGGAGATTCAGTCTTTCCTTCGACATAGAATTGGATTGTAACCTCTTCCAACTTCCTCAACTCCCAATTATTCAAAATATCTCATCACCGCTTTTTCCTTCAAGCCCTGGATGGATATCGAATCTAACAACTCCCACTGGAACCTTTCCTTCTACCGCTTCAACAATTTTTGCAACACCCCTATGACCAAAACCTCCACAGAGCTCAATTGCCGCTATGCCCTCATCTACAAGTTCTTTTGCAATTCTGCAGGCTTCATCGTAGTTTTTAACTCCAACTACATGAAGCTCTACAGCAGGCGTTGAGATAACTGCCCTATGTCTTTCAGGCTCTGCCTCCGGGGCTAAAAATATAAATGCTGCTTTAAGCTTGTCCATCATATCACCTTCATAAAAAATGTTAAAAATCAGAGAACATCTCTAATGGCTTTTTCAATTTTCTCAGTACTAGGCATCCATTCCTTTTCTAAGGCCGGACTGAACGGAACTGGAGTTGCTGGGGCTGTGACAAGCTTAACAGGAGCTTTTAGGTTATCAAAGGCCTTGTTAACGGCCAAAGCTGCTATGTCCGTGGCAAAGCTGCATCTTGGATATGCCTCATCAACAACAACGAGCCTTCCAGTCTTCTTTATTGAGTTAAGTATTGTCTCTTCATCCAGAGGTACGAGGGTTCTTGGGTCAATGACTTCAACGCTTATTCCTTCCTCTTCAAGCTTGTTTGCAACTTCTAAAGCCCTGTGAACCATCAAAGCTGTCGCAACAACCGTAACATCCTTACCTTCCTTCTTCACATCAGCCTCTCCAAGAGGTATTGAATAAGGATCTTCCGGAACTGGGCCCTTAATTCCATAAAGCATCTTATGTTCAATGAAAATAACTGGATCATCGTCTTCAATTGAAGATATCAAAAGCCCTTTGGCATCGTAGGGCGTGGAGGGGTACACTACCTTCAATCCTGGAACGTGGATAAAGAGAGCGTGTAGGGATTGTGAGTGTTGGGCAGCGGCGCTTGCACCCGCTCCAGAGACCGTTCTGATAACTATTGGAATCTTGGCCTTTCCACCAAACATGTATCTCATCTTCGCTGCTTGGTTGTAGATTTGGTCATAAGCTACGCCAAGGAAGTCTATGAACATTAACTCTACAACAGGTCTCAACAAGCCTGATGCAGCAGCTCCTACCCCAGTTCCAATGAAACCGCTCTCTGCTATTGGGGTATCCCTTACTCTTTCTTCTCCGTACTTTTCTATGAGTCCTTTTGTGACACCAAAAATTCCCCCATATCTTCCAACATCTTCGCCCATCACGACAACTTTTGGATCTTTTGACATTTCGTAGTCCAAAGCCTCATTGAGCGCCTCTGCAAAAGTAATCTCCCTCACCACTGCCATACTAACACCCCCTTGGTTGGGGTCGAGAACACGTCTTCAAGAACTTCCTCCGGCTTGGGCCATGGGCTTTCCTCTGCAAACTTGATAGATTCTTCTATCTCTCTCTTTACTCTTTCCCTAATAGTATCAAGCTCTTCTTCAGTTAGAAGACCTTTCTCAAGGACTGTTTTCTCAAAGAGAACTATTGGATCCTTGTTCTTCTTCCACCATTCCACTTCCTCCTTTGACCTATATATTTGGGGATCGCCTTCAAAGTGTCCTCTGAACCTATAGGTCTTTGCTTCTATTAGTGTTGGTCCCTCTCCATTCCTAGCCCTCTCTATCGCTTCTTTAGCGACTTCATAAACCGCAAAGACATCTTGGCCGTCTACACTAACTCCCGGAATTCCGTAAGCAGCAGCCCTCTCAGCGACACTCTTTATGGCTTGCTGTTTTGAATAGGGAAGGGATATCTGGTAGAGGTTGTTTTCACATACAAAAACTACTGGAAGCTTCCATATTGCGGCAAGATTTATTGCCTCATGGAAGTTTTGTTGATTAGAGGCACCATCTCCAAAGAAAGCCACTGCAACGTTATCCAAGCCATTTAGCTTTATGCCCAATGCGGCTCCGACTGCGTGGGGAATACCTCCACCCACTATACCGTTTGCTCCCAATTCTCCTACATCCAAATCGGCTATGTGCATTGAGCCACCTTTTCCTTTACATATCCCTGTAGCCTTACCAAAGAGTTCGGCCATTGATGCCTTGATGTTACCGCCTTTTGCAATAAAGTGACCATGTCCCCTGTGAGTACTCGTTATGAAGTCCTCTTTCCTTAGGTGGGCCATTACCCCTGTTGCGACAGCTTCTTCTCCAATGTAGAGATGAACAAAGCCCGGGATTTTTCCTTGGGCAAAAAGCTCTGCAACCCTTTCTTCATGCTCTCTTATCTTAACCATGGTTTCGTACATCCACAACAACTTTTCCTTAGGTATCTCCGCCATATTTTTCGCCTCTGCTGGGTTTAGATTTAAAAAAGAGGTTATTTTGCAAATGTCAATGATTAAAGGTATACCACAGATTAAACATTTAAGGTTTCACATTAAAGAGGTATATATACTTTTCCATTTCTCGCTCCAAAAGTTTATTAAGATCAAATGAAAATAACAATATGGTGATATTATGTCAAGAATAAATGTCATTATGCCAAAATTAGGTATGACAATGAAAAAGGGCACTATCGTAGAGTGGAAGAAAAATGTTGGAGAGATGGTGGAGAAAGATGAAGTAATTGCTATAGTCGAGTCCGAGAAACTAACTGGAGAGGTCAAAGCTCCAGCATCAGGAGTTCTAGTGGAGAAACTCCACGATGTTGGAGATGAAGTCCCCGTAGGGGAGCCAATAGCAATAATAGAAACTGAGGGGAGCTAAATTGGTGAGTGAAGAGATAAGAACGATAGCCGAGCAATACGATATCGATCTTTCAAAAATAGAAGGCTCTGGTCCCAATGGCGAAGTTACGCTTGAAGACCTCGAAAAATATATACGAGAACACTTCTTTCCAAAGGTGAGAGAAGAGAGAAAAGTGTTTGGGATCAGGAAGGTTATAGCAGAGAGGCTTTCAAAGAGCTACAGGGAAGCTGTGCACGTAACCCTTAATATGGAAACAAAGATGGATAACCTTATTGAAATGAGGAAGAAGCTCACTGAAAAGCTTGGAGAAAAGCCCTCTTACACAGTTCTCATGTTAAAATGCATTGCAAAAGCCATAAGGGACTTCATAGAGATCAATGCGTCAATGGAAGAGGAAAAGATAGTGATCTATGACAGCATAAACATAAACGTGGCTGTTGACAGTCCAATAGGCCTTATTACGCCAGTAATTAGGGACGTTGACAAAAAATCCCTTGGGGAACTTCTAAAGGACTATGCGGACATAGTTGAGAGAGCAAAAAGCGGCAGACTTAAGGAGAAGGACTTTGTTGGGGGAACATTCACAGTAACGAACCTTGGAATGTTTGGAGTTGATTCCTTCACCCCAATAATTAATCCGCCCCAGATCGCGATTTTAGGTTTGAACAGAATAGTCCAAAAGCCGATAGTGGAAAATGGAGAGATAAAAATTGCCAGCGTGATGACGCTTTCTTTGACATTTGACCACAGAGCAATAGACGGAGCTCCAGCCGCGAGGTTCTTGGAGAGAGTTAAATATTACCTGGAGCACCCAGAGGAGGTCTTTGAAAGTGAGTGAATGGAGAAGATATGTCATCGAGATAGGAATGGGAATAGACCAGCATGGTCAAGATCCCACTAAAGCTGCAATAAAGGCCATAAAAGATGCAATAACAAGGGTTTGCACTGTTGGACTCTTGGAGCTCTTTGAGCTTGATCTTGAGAGAGATATAAAAGCAGAGATCCTCATAGGGGTGCCCTATTCTCAAAGAGTCAATATAGAGAAAGTCAAAGAAGTAATCCCCCTACCGTGTGAAAAAGTTGTTAAAATTGTCGAAGGCGGTCTAAAAGGCCCTGGAATAGCTCTTAAAGAATTTGGAGATAAAACAAACGAAATATTGGTGGCAATAGCGTTTATTACCCTCTATGTAAGGAGATGAAAGTTATGGGAAAAGTAACTGTAGGGATAATAGCAAACCCTGAATCTGGCAGAGATATAAGGCGTTTAATTGCCCATGCAAGTGTTTTTGACAACATGGAGAAAGTTAACATCGTAAAAAGACTTCTTCTAATAATGCAGGAGTTAGGAGTTGAAAAAGTTTTAGCAATGCCGGAAACCTTTGGAATAGTTCCCGCTGCACTTCATGCCGTGGGGGAGCATATATCTATGGAGGTTGAAATGCTTCCAATGAAAGTTTTTGGAGATTGGAGGGACACATTAAAGGCAACTGAGCTCATGAAGGACAAAGTTAAGGCAATAATTGTCATAGGAGGGGATGGGACAAACAGACTTGTCGCAAAAGCCTCTGGAGAAATCCCCATAATGCCCATCTCCACAGGCACCAACAACGTCTTTCCATACATGATAGAGGCCACAATAGCCGGGGCTGCTGTTTCAGCAATAGCCACTGGCATTGTTAAACCCACCGAAGGAACTTACAAAACAAAAAGAATTGAACTTTATGAAGATGGCAGACTCAAAGATATTGCTCTCGTAGATGCTGTTGCAACGCTCCATTCCTTTAAAGGCTCCAAAGCAGTTTGGAAACCTGAATACTTGAAAGAGGTTGTAGCCAGTATCTCTTCCCCATCCAACATTGGGCTGAGTTCAATTCCCGGAATTTTGAGGGAGATAACTGAAAGAGACGACTTGGGAATATATGTGGAGCTTGGAGGAGAAAAAGGCATAAAAGCGCCCATAGCTCCTGGAATATTTAGAAGAATAAAAGTCAAAGAAACAAAAATCTTGAATCTGAACGAGGAAATCGAACTGAAAACATCTCCCTCACTTTTGGCTCTTGATGGAGAAAGAGAGACTGAAATGAGGGGGGAGATAACTGCAAAAATAACGCGGAATGGGCCGAGAGTTATTGACTATAGAAAGACACTGAAAATAGCTGCTGAGAGAGGCTTCTTTGACGATTAGCTGAGGATGTCTTTTACCTTTTTATTAAGTTCTCCCTCATTGTCAACAAGGCCTTTAAAGTTCCATTCCTCCCTAGAATATTTCTCTTTATATAAAAGATTGGCCACCTTTAGTTCCTCTTTTAAAGGCTCTTCAAAAGTAGGAGAGGTAGACAACACTCTTGAATAACCCCAAATTAGGGCATCAGCAACTTCTTCTGTGGAAGTCTCTACAAACGCAGAGAGGTTTGCCACCCGATACTTAACCGGATCAAAGTTGTGGACCTTTGGAATTCTTAAAAGGAGATAGAGCATTTGCAGATTTGAGTTTATTAAAATCGAACCATGAAGAAAAAGAACTCCCCACCTCATAGCCGCAGCAGTTCCCGAAACTTTTCTCTCATTAACCACGACATCGTTGGTATTCTTTAGGTATGCCCGTGCTCCAAGTTTTTTCAGCGCAAGAAGAGTGCCTTTTAGGAGGACTCTATACATATAGTCCAGTGGGTACTTTACATTTTTCTTGATTGCAATAGAATAATTCAGGCATCCACTGTCATGGTACACTGTCCCTCCTCCGGTGAAGCGCCTCACTATTGGGAATCCAAATCTACTAGCATTGCTTAAATTGACATCCTCCCCAACTTTTCTAAAACGACCCAAAACCAGAGAATTTTCGTTTCTCCATATCCTAAAGGTATCTCCAACAAGATCAACACTCCTGCTCCTTGCAAGGCTTTCTTCGAAGGCAATGTTGAGATAAGGATCCCGGTACTCATGAAATAGAACCCTCAATGGCATGTAAAAATTTGGAAAGAAAAATAATTAAAGGTTTTGAAAGCTATTCAGTTTCTACAACTGCTATTACCTGTCCTTGTGATATTTCTTCATTTTCAGGAACGAGTATTCTAAGCTTTCCACTTACTGGCGCCTTTACGATAATGGTAACTTTCTCTATCATAACCTCTGCTATCTCCTCACCTTCCTTTACTTCATCCCCATCGCTTTTGTACCACTGGTTTATTACACCTTTTTTATCTTCTTGACTAACTATTGGCACTTTCACCTCTACTTCCATTCTCTCTCCTCCGCCATGTCACATTATACTCTTTACGGCGTTGATTATCTTCTCCTTATCTGGAAGAACATATCTCTCCAGAACCCTACTGTAGGGAACGGGAACATCAGGATAGGCAACTCTTACGGGAGGTGCTTCCAAAGATATTCCATTCTCAACAACCGTAGCAATGACTTCTCCACTCATCCCGTAGCTTCTGTAGTCCTCATCCACTACAACTAAACGCCCAGTCTTCTTTACGGAATTCAAGAGGGTCTTCTTGTCCACGGGAACCAAGGTTCTTAGGTCGATTACCTCCGCACCAATGCCTTCTTTTTCAAGCTCTTCTGCAGCCCATAATGCCTCGTATACCATTTTAGCAACTCCTACAATGGTAACATCGCTCCCCTCTTTGACTACTTTTGCCTCTCCGATAGGTACTGTGTAAGGCTCCTCCGGAACCTCAACCGTTGCTTCCGGTGGCGAGGGCATCCATCCAAGTCCCATGAGACCTTTGTGGAAGAAGTACATAACCGGGTTGTCATCTCTAATCGCCGAGATCATCAAGCCTTTCGCATCATATGAGTTCGAGGGAATTACTATCTTCAAACCCGGAACGTGTGCAAAGAGCCCGTAGAGACATTGGGAATGCTGAGCAGCGTCGCTGTATCCTCCACCCATGGCGGTCATTATCACTACTGGCATTTTCACTTGTCCGCCGGACATGTAGTGGGCTTTGGCTATGTGGTTGTAAATCTGATCCATGGCAACTCCAAAGAAGTCCACAAACATAAGCTCGACTATTGGTCTCATTCCCTTTGATGCCGCCCCCAAAGCAGCCCCTATAAACGCCGCTTCGCTTATTGGGGTGTCTCTAACTCTCTCAGGCCCAAATTTCTCTAAAAGTCCAGTTGTTGCGCCAAATATGCCTCCATATGCCCCAATATCCTCACCCATGACAAACACGTTTTCATCTCTCTCCATTTCCTGAGCTATTGCTTCCGAGATTGCTTTATACATGGGGAGTTTTCTTGCCATCTCATTCACCCCCTGCAAAAACGCCCTTTAATGCTTCTTCAGGCTCTGGATACGGGCTGTTTACCGCAAAGTCAATAGCCTCCTGCACTTCTCTGATGTTCTCTTCCTTGATCTTGTTAAGTTCATCTTCAGTTGCAATGCCCTTTTCTAGAAGGAGCTTTTCGAAGTTCATGAGTGGATCCTTTTGCCTGGCAAGCTCTAAGTCCTCTTTGGGTCTATAGTGCTGTGGATCCCCTTCAAAATGACCTCTGAGCCTATAAACTTTTATCTCAATCAAACTTGGCCCTTCTCCTCTTCTCGCTCTCTCAACAGCTTCTTTTGCCACTTCATAAACCGCTATAACATCGGCTCCATCCACACTAACTCCAGGAATTCCATAACCTGCAGCCCTTTCACTGTTTTTCGCGACTGCAGTTGATTTTTCCTTTGGGACTGAAATAGCCCAGCTGTTGTCCTCTATCACAAAGATCACTGGTAGCTTCCAGATTGCGGCTAAATTAAGAGCCTCATGGAAAGTCCCTTGATTAGCTGCACCGTCTCCACCAACAGCAACAGCAACGTAATCTTCTCCCTTTAGTTTTGCCGCTATTCCCACACCAACGGCTTGTGGAAAGCTTGCTCCTACAATTCCACTGCAGCTGAAGTTAACATTTGCATCAAAAAGGTGCATATGGCCTCCTTTACCCCTTGATAGACCTGTAGCTTTTCCAAAAATCTCAGCAGTCATTTTCTTTAGATCAACTCCCTTAGCAATCGCAAAGTGATGAGCCCTGTGTGTCCCTATTAGGGCATCTTCAGGTTTTAGGTGCATGCAAACTCCAACTGCTGCAGATTCCTGGCCGGAAGATAAATGAAGCTCCCCCGGAATTGGGCCCGCAGATATGTCAAACCTTGGGGTTTTCCCCTTGTAGTACCACTCTGCAAGTGTTTCCTCGTAAGTTCGTATCTTGTGCATAGTTTTGTATATCTCAAGCAGGGTTTCTTTAGGGATTTCCTCCACCTTTTCCATATCACACACCTCTTCCTTCATCAACCCAAAAATAAAAAACAAATCATTTTTGTAGATTTTCACTTGGTGAATATATAGTTTATGGTAGAATATATTTTACAAATATCAAAAATTTTTTAGATTATCCCAAGTTCCACAGTCTCTTCAACCTCAAAATCTCCACCAATAAGCTTAATCCTTCCCTCATTGCAGTAAACCCCAACTCCCCTAACCCTATTCCCGTTTGCAAGGACTTCAAAGTTTGCTTTAAAGATCCCAACGCCATTTTCAAGAATTTTCTCAGCCCTCATAGCCTTCCCAAACAGCATTGCCTTATTTCCATTGAAAATCGCTCCGTAACGATAATGGGGCAATCCACCTTCAATGCTTCCAAAAGGAGTTAGTCCGCTCCCTCTAGTTTTTAGAGGCTTAAGCCAATAGTAGTGGGCGGTTTTTTCGACGACTTTGAATTCCCTTCCCTCAGCAACGGGAACTAAAGGTCTAACTTTGGGAAATATCGCTAATCCTCCCCTCGCCCTGTATCTGTCTTCACACTTTCTAAGCTCAAAATGGGCATGCTTATCACTCCAAGGAGAGAAAAAGCCCGAAAGCCTCAGTTCTCCAATTTCATCCCCCAGAGAAACCTTTTCACCAACCTCAAGTTCAGGCTCCACATGAAGAACCTTCAAACAAAAATCCTCAACTTCAAAGATGAGAAGATAGTCGTCTCTAACAGGAATATATCGGGGAGTTTTTATCTTTTTCACCTCAACAAGCTTTCCCTCCTCGAAGGGAAAAAGGGCTTTGTCTTCAAAGTACACATCAACTGCAGTCCCAAGCTTATGGCCAATGTAAGGGGTATCAAAGAAGGAATACCTAACATCTGGGATTTCTAACCAGAGATCCCCTGCCTTAGCTATTCTCATTTACTTCACCTCTATAATCTCCCAGCCCCTCCTGTGGACTTCTATTCCCCCTGTCCTTATGTTTAACCGTTTTATGAGCTCTATGAGCTCTTTAATGAAGCTCCAGAACTTATCCTCGTCAACCATAACTTCATAGCTTTCAGGAAAGTTCTCTTTTAGGAGCTCTTGAAACTCTCTGCCAGCGGCTTTTAGATTGAGCATCTCGAAAAAGTAAGAATCAGCGAAGTCTCTTGTTTCCCTTATTACCTCCTCCACGTCAGTGATCCCCGGGATAATCGGGCTTATGAAGGCGTAGTTTTTCACTCCCTCTTCTTTTAGGGTTTTCAAAGCATCCATCCTAAGCTTCTGTGAGGGGGTAAAGGGTTCTATGAGCTGCTTTTCCTTCCCCTCGAAGCTGTTTATTGTCAATCCAACCTCGATTTCGTTGAAGAGCTTGAAAAGGTCAACATCTCTAACCACAAGAGGGGACTTTGTTAGAATGCTGAGCTTGTTTCTCTTGTTCATCCTCTCAAGGGTTCTTCTCGTTAGCTTAAGCTCCTTCTCTATGGGCTGATACGGATCGGAGATGCTCGACATAAAGACTTCTCCATAAACCCTCTTCCTTGCAAGCTCAGGGGCGTTGGTCTTTACCTCTACCCATGTTCCCCACTCGCCATAGGGCTTCCACTTGCAAATGAACTTTGCATAGCAGTATTTGCACCCAAATTGACATCCTACATACTGATTTACAACCCAATCAACCCCAGGAATTCCGCTTTTTGTGTAGATGCTTTTTGCTCTAGTTTTAATAATCCTCATCTAAACACCTCGGCAACTTTGAGAAAGCCAAAGAAAATCGAAAAAAGCATTAAACCCAAGAAAATTCTGTAGACTGTTAATATTTTCTCCTTTTCAAGCTCTCTAAGCCTAAGAAAGATATAAAAGGAAGCAATCCAGAGTACAAGCTGGATTAGGAGTAGGGGTGCATCGTAGGAATAATAGGGTGGGGAAAAAACGGCTGGGAGAAAGAGCATCATGCTAAGCTGAAAACCTAGAAAGCTTAAGAAGAACAAACTCAAAACGGAAAACGAAGGATTAACATTCCCAATAACCTTCAGCTTCAAAAAATATGTGAGAATAAACAGAACCACATAATGAAGCCCATAGACAGAAAGGAACTTAATTCCAAGTTCTTTCCGCTTCAAGAGTGCATATAACATTAAAATCACAGCACCTCCGAGATAGGCAGAGAGCCATGCAGAGAGATCCTTGTAAAACCCATAAGGGGCATCAAAATTGGCAAAGGCTATTGCCCCTGGCTGGGTTATCATTAACATTGCCAAAGTGAAAAACAAAAACCGCAGTATACTTCTCTCCATGACAACCCCAAACTTAAATAAGCCTCGAGGTTTATATCTTTTGATGTTCGGCAGCGAGATATACTCAAAGCGCTTTTGGGAGGTTGACTTCGTTAGGGGAATAGCGTTAATCATGATGTTAATTTCAAATTTTGTAACGGATTTGCAGTTCTTTTTGGGCTATTCAGAGTACAGAGTTTTCTGGAAGCTCTTCGCCTATGCAACTGCATCCCTCTTCGTCTCAATTTCTGGCCTTTCGCTGTGGATAAGCCATGCAAGGGGGAAGAAAACCCTGAATAAGTATTTTCTCAGATTTGCAAAGCTTTTCGGCCTTGGCTTGCTCATAACCCTCACTACCTACCTCTTGCTGGAGAGAGGGACAATCTACTTTGGAATTTTGCATTTCTTAGGCGTCGCAAGTTTGCTCGTAATTCCCTTCTATCCTCTCGGATGGAAAAACATCTTTCCCGCAGTTCTCTTTCTCCTTGGAGGTCAAATCGTGAAGAACGTTCACGCCGACACTTTGCTCCTTCTTCCCCTAGGAATTACTCCCCACGAGTTCTTTACTCTTGATTACTTCCCGATTTTCCCGTGGTTTGGAGTTTTCCTTCTGGGAACGGCAGTGGGTGCGTTGATTTATCCAGCCGGAAAAAGAAAGTTCAAGATAAGCACTCCAAAAAATCCCCTCCTTGAGTTCGTCTGCTTCATGGGGAGGAACACCCTAAAGATCTACCTCATTCACCAGCCAGTTTTTGTAGGGCTTCTTATGCTTCTCTACGGCGGTTTGCCCAACTTAGGGGTGTGAACTATGAAAACCTACGTTAAAAACGCCCTAAAAACTCTGAGCATCCTTGCAGATGAAATAGTCGTGGGAATATTTTTGTTCTTTATTTTGCCGAGAGCTGGTATAAACGTGCCGTTAAAACCCGCTCTTGCTGTAATAGGATTTCTTATCTTCAAAGATGTCATTGCCGTTAAGTTCCTCTGGGAAGTCTTTGAGAAAAAAGCAGAGGTTGGGCCCGAGGCGTTAATTGGAAAAGAAGCCCTTGTGGTTGAAGAATTAATGCCAAAAGGTGTCGTAAAAGTGGGAAACGAGCTGTGGATAGCTGAATGCATAAACGGAACAGCAAAAAGAGGAGAGAAAGTCAAGATAATCCAAGTTAGGGGCACTAAGCTGCTCGTGGAACGCCAAGGGTAGACAAAACCATTGCAATTTCCTCTGGATTGTCTGTTGTAAACGCCACATCAAGCCCTCTTTTGTGGATGGTTATACACCCTTTAGCTGGAAAATTAAATCTTATTGGAGCCCAACAGCCTATCCAGCCTAATTTAATCTCAAAACTCTCAATTTCATCGATCTTAATCGTTTTTCTAATAATCAACCCCAGAGTTCCGCGGAGCCTTATCTCTCTTTCGTCTATTTCTATTTTGAAGCTCAACACGTCTATCAAAATCATGACAACCGCAATGAAAACTACTGCCATAAATTCAAAGCCCTCACCTGCATGATATGTCGCCCAAAGGCCTGCTAAGAGACCTATATACGCTGGGAGTGTAATAAAGAGCACAAACCTGCTAAACCTTCTTTCTTCGTAGAGCATATAACATCAAAAGAAAAAGCGGTTAAAATCTAATAAAGCTTTCCCAAGTTTTTATGTCCTTTAAGCCGTGTCCCGTCGCAACAACGACAACACTTTCATCTCTATCTATTATTCCTTCTTCTCTCATGTTTTTAGCGAGGGCAAGAGCCGTTGCTGAGGAAGGCTCCACGAAGAGGCCCTCTTTTCCGAGCATTAAGCCTGCGTTCATAGCTTCCTCATTTGTTACTGTGCTAAGGTACCCTCTGCTCTCGTTAATGGCCCTCAGAACGTTCTCTCCATCTACGGGGGCTTTAACGGCTATGGCCGAGGCAACTGTTGGCTGTTTTGTCTTTATTGGTTCGATAGGCTTTTTCTCTTTCCAAGCCCTGACTATTGCATCGTAGCCTTCAATTTGAACCCCAGCAATTTTTGGCAATTTTTCAATAAGCCCCACTTCATAGAATTCCTTTGCAGCCTTCCAAATGGCCCTTAAGTGTGTTCCAGCACCAATGGGCACCACAATCCAATCAGGAGTGTTAAATCGGAACTGATCAAAGATCTCAAAGGCCGTGCTCTTTTGACCTTCCACCCTATAGTGATAATTCCCTGTAAGGTAATAATCTTCTTCCTTTGCCATTCTTTCGCTTTCTGCTAAAGCTTCATCATAAGTGCTTCCATGGATTTTTATCTTCGCCCCGTAAACAACTGCCTGAACAAGCTTTCCAACGGGAGTCCCTTCTGGAACTACTATTGTCACTTCAAGGCCCGCCTTGGAGCCATAAGCAGAAATACTAGCGGCCATGTTTCCCGTTGAGGCCACTACAACCTTTCCTGCATGAAATTCAAGGGCCTTTGTTATTTCCACACTCGAACCCCTATCCTTAAAGGCCCCTGTTGGATTTTCTCCTTCATTTTTGATGTAAAGTCTTCCAAAACCCAGCTTTTTCTCAAGGTTTTTCATTCTGTAAAGTCTCGTACCTCCTTCATTAAGGCTAACAATCTTCCTAAGGTTTGAAACCGGGTAGAACATCCAGTACTTCCATAGTCGCGGCGCTTCTCTAAACCAAGCGTCGTTATCCTCTATAAGCTCTCTTATCGCACCGTAATCATACTGAACATCCAAAGGAGTACCGCATTTTTCACATTTGTAAATCCCACTTGCTAGAGAGTAGTCTCTACCGCATCGAGTACATTTTAACATTGTCTCAAACATTTTAACCACCCTTTGATTTTAGTTTATTGATACCCTCACAGCGTGAGCCTCTTCATAATTATAAATTTTTGGGATTGGTGAAATTTAGTTCAATTATTGAAGGAGAACTCCTAGGTACTAAACAGGAGCTTAAGTCAGAATGACAAAAGAAATTTAATGCACTCTTGCAGTAAGATAGAACTTTTCATGAGTTATGATAGCAAAACCTTGTTCCTTAAATCTATAAATCTATGACCAGCCAGAAAATCAAAGGAATAATTGGGATTTCTTTTATAGCAATTCTATAAATGAAAATAATTGTCAGTCCAAATAATAGAGAATAATATGTTCAGAAACTTAGCTTTGGATATTTATCTATGTCTCAGGGGCATTCTAAAAATAAAATATAAATATCCAAACATCTAAACTAAAATAATTGCCTTAGCAGGAGCAAGGATACAACATTGGGGGAACTCCCATGAAGAAAATTGTCTCTGGAGTCATGATTTTAGCCTTGTTTATGAGCGTGCTATTTTCTGTCCCCAGTGTATCATCTGCAGAAGCATCTACTTTACCCACAATTCAAGTCTCTTTTAACGAACTCACTGACACGACCTTTGCATTCACAATAATGGTGGACTCGATTAGTGGAATTGAATACAAAGTAATAGACGAATCTATGAGAACTGTTCTCTCTGGAAATGTAGATAACAAATACATCAAGCTATCAAATCTTGAACCTGGAAGGGAATACATTGTCAAACTCTACAAGGACAATAACCCTTTACTGGAAATTCCCTTCAAAACTTTTAACTCTCTCAATTCAATAGAGGGGTTCAGACTGTTTTACTTCATTGACCTGACTGATACTGTAACAGGCGAAGTAAAGGTAACAATATTTGGACAGTTTAGGAACAGCGGTGAAATTAAACTGAAGAGATTTACTTATTATCACACGCTAGATATTGGAATGAACGTAATCGAAGGACCCAATATAGAGTTCTACAAAGGCTCAGGTAAAACTGACGTTGAAAGAATCGGTTCAAGCATTGGAAGTATTTACATCTATCCGAGCTTTGAAGGTTACTTCAGACTTGAGTATACATGTGATAAGTCCAAAAGGACCGCAGACCCCATTCATGGAGTTTTGGGACACTTATCTAATAGGTACTTCATAGCTTCCCACGAGCAGTTTTTAATTTTCCCTGAAATGAGTATCGATGAGCAACAGGACTGGTTTGCTCTATCAGCAATCACGCCTATCGGGTGGAAATTGAACACATGGTGGAATCAGTCCAAAATGGGAATACTATACGTTCCGAAAAACAAGGTTAAACCTGCAAGTTATCATTTCTTTGAACAATATGCTGCGACTCACTTCTATGCTTACAACCCAAAATATTTTGTGGAATATAAGAAAAAGGTTGCCAATACAACTATCCTAGTAATAAAAGAGACAACAATTAAAGATCCTTGGGAGGATTACATATTCAGGATTTACGGGAAACTTGTGGAACATTGGGGGGAGGATATAGACCTCCGGAGATACGACTATAGTAACTACGTTGTAATGCTTGTTGATGACTCTGATCCGATATGGGCTGGGGAGTATACAGACGCCCAAGGATTCTCAGTATTTGGTGATCCTTTTGAATTTGAAATGGTTGCTCATCAGATGTTTCATAGATGGAACGGATGGATTACAGGTATCGGAGTAGACATTAACTATAAGGAAGGAGAAAGCCACAAATTCTGGGGGGAAGGATTTAACGAGTTTTACTGCGACAAAGTCACTACTGAGCTCGGACTCACTAGCCCACACTGGCTCATGACAGAGGTATACTATCCATATTACAGAAAGATTTATGGAACAGAAAAAGATGGGCCACTGGTATATTATGATCCTAAAAGACAGGATTCACGTTTCCCATATAGTAAAGGTGCTGTAGCAGTCTATTATCTGGATATGAGGTTAAGAGAGATTACAAATAACAAGCACTCAATAGATGATGTTTTGAAATATTTTCTTAGAAACTGGAAAGAAAGAGATCAGCCGTTCAGTTATGAGAGGTTCATAGATTATTTGGAAGAACTCGGCGGGAAGGAATTTGCAGAGGAAGCCAGACAAATCATTTATGGAACTAAAGAGATAGTTCTAGATCTCCCCACTCCCTCGCTAATTCCCGGTTATATTAACACTTTAATCGAGAAATTAGCTCGTGTAGTACCCGATGATTCTAAGTACTATAATCTTCTTGTGAGTGCAAATTCAAGTTATTTGAGAGGAATGGAGCTTCTCAATAATTACAAATTCAAAGAAGCAGATAAAGAGTTTGAAAAGAGTGTCAAAGCTCTCGATGAATTATACACTCTGGATTTGGACAATGATGGAGTTAAAGACGTTTCAGAGTTGTTCCTCGGGCTCAACACGAGCTCTTATGACTCTAATAATGATGGGATTCCCGATAAATACGAAGTTGCTAAAAGATTTGTGATTGACGGCAACGGAGAAGAATGGGACTACCATAAAATGGTAGAGAAGCTTGAAATAACTTTGGGCTCCTCTGAATACGTTAAAGACGTCAGACTGTACCAAAACAACAATTATATCTACGGAAAAATTGAGCTTTCAAAACCCGTTTACGACATAGAGCGATATAACATTGTACTACGTCTGGACTTTGATGGCAACCAGGATACATTTGATGATACTGTAGTCTTCCCACTATTTACAGAGTTTTCCTTCTGGAAAATTAAAGCTCTTTATCCAAGCATCCACTGGAGAGGCAAAGCTGGCTATGGAGGCCCATACTATACCTGGGTAGATATGAGAGGGTATGAGGTCATCCACGATAACATGATCGAGTTTAAGATTCCTATAAAAACTATCAGAGAATATTACGAGTACTTCTCTTCATACCTTCACACTGCACCTGACAATGTTATCCCGGCATCTCTTGTGTTCACCAAATGGGCTAACTATTCAAGCATTGATAGAAGCAAAACTACTGGTATTGATTTTAGTTTGGATTTGCATAAGCCTTCTGAGTGGGAGGTAATACGGAGTGCAGAGATTATTTATGGAGCAGGCAGAATTGATGAAGAATACTCGAGAGAGCTTTCCAAGTACATAATGAACCCGAAGGTCAAGGCTGATTCAAATGGAGGGCAGGGAAAGTACTTGATACTCGTTGGGGGTCCGTTGGCGAATCAATTAACGAGAGAATACATGACTTACTTCCCAGTTCAGGTCACGAATGACTTCCCAGGTAAGGGTAAGGGGGTTATAGAGGCTGTGGTAGTTGACGGAAAAGTTGTGATTCTTTTGGCCGGTTCTGATAGGTTGGGGACTAAGGCTGCTGTTGAAGTGTTCAAGAAGCTCTCTTATATTCCAAGCAAGCCGATTTTCGTCAGCTGGAACGAAGGACACCCAAAAATCATCGAAACCGAAAATTAGAATAGCAACTACCAACATTAGCCCTCCATTTCATTTTATGCAATATAAAATCTTCACCCCTTAAATCTCAGAACATGGATGTCTCTAACAACCCTGTGCCTCTCTTCAAAGTCTGTGTATCTCCCTAAAACTTCAAAGCCGAGCTTTCCAAGCCACTTTCTATCCTTGCGATAGATCCTCCCATCGCCGAGCTTGTATGCTGGAAAAACAAACACGACCTTTCCGTTTCTCTTCAAAACGTCTCTAAAGCTATCAAAAACCTGATAATAAAATCTATCAAGCTCGTTGGCAAGCTTTATTGCCTCACCTTTTGTGGGATGATGCTTTAAGGGCTTACCCATATAGGGCTCAGTAACAATAGCGTCAAACCTAATTCTAAAGCACCTTTTGAGCTTTCTCGCATCACATACTTCAAGATGGGCTGTTCTTTTTACTTTAAATTCCTTCTTCAACCACTTCAGGTTTTCTTTGGCTCCATGAATAGCTTTTGGATTGGAATCACTCCCGTAAGCATTTAACCCTTGAAGCAAAAACTCCTGCACTATAGTCCCTATCCCGCAGAAGGGATCAAGGAAATTGCCCCGCTTTACCTCTGTGAGGTTAACCATTATTCTCGCTAAACGCGGGGGAATTGAGAAGATTGCCCTCTGTACGGGTCTTTCAACATCAAGCTTTTTAAGTTCAAATGGGTCAGTTATGGCCACTGTTTCTCCCACGTAGAGCTTCTCTCCAAACAGAAAGACAAAATCCTTAACCTCGGGAAAGCCCTTCAAGATGAGCTCAGAGGGCATTGCATAGACCTTTGCGGGTTTGAAAAACTTGCTTGTGCCCTGAGATTTGAGGTGCTTCTTTATTTCGCTCCCAAGTTTTCTCCAGAGCTTCCAGTCTTCTTTTCCATAGATGCTCACAGTGAACAGCTTCGCATACTCTAAGTCTTTTATCACCTCTTCCCCTTCTCCAATAATTTTCACGAGTTTTAGCGAACCGCCAAGCTTGTGAAAAAGCCTTTCTACGCTTCTATCACTTTCAAAAACTATCCAATCTTTTGAGCTCTCAACTACACTAACTTTTAGCCCAAATCTCCTCACAAAAGCCCAGAATTCAGCTTCACTAAGCTTTGGGTTCTTTCCATAGATGAGCGCATACATGATGGGAAGTTCATTGGGGGATTTAAAAAGCTTTGGAGCCGAGAAAACAAAACTCTTAAATTATCCCGCTAATTATTGTCTTCCGGTGGATTCTTATGAGCCTTGAAGAACTTTATCGCTACCTCCACTGGCGAATGGATCCAGAAGATGAAAGGGCGGTATTAAGGTTTTGGCGAATCGTGGAGGTGTTTGAAAAGCTCAAAAACAAAGGACTGCTGCCCGATAAGCCAAGGGTTCTAGATATTTGTGCGGGAACAGGCATAGCTGGAGTTGCCATGGCAAAGGCAGCAGATGCAAAAGCCCTTACCGTTCTTGATGCGAGAGAGGAAGACCTAAAGAAAGTTGGGAAGTGGATTGAAATAGCGGATTTAGACTTAAAGCCAGACATAATTGTCGGAGACGCAAGGAATGTGGCAGAACTTGCCGATGAGCATGACATAGCCCTTCTCTGGGGCTTGACAATGCCTCATTTTGACGCCTTTGACACCGTAAAGCTCTTTGCCGGCGTTGCTTCAATCCTGAGCGATGATGGAATGTTTCTCCTTGAAGAATCTGACAGAGTTTATGGGATATTCTACCGAGTGGGATACAAGGATATGCTCGTTGAGACCAGAACAGATGAATACACCCTCATCTCGGTTCACGAAGGTTATGACCCAATTAGAGGAGTTTTTAAGAGAACTTACTATAAGCTCCCAGGGTTTGAGAAAGTCACAGAGCAGGAACACAGGCTTTGGGACTTGGCTTCTCAGCTCTCACTTGGGAGTGTATTCTTTAGGGAGTACGAAGCTATAACTCCAGCTGAACATGGAGTAAGTGGAGTTTCTACAGTTTTATATTTCAGGAAGCCGAGAAAAAGAATAGCAAGGGAAATTCTGGAGGGGTAGAGGTGATCTTCGAGATTGAGATTTCAACAAAAGAGGAGTTTGAACTTATTGACATCACTCCCTTGGTAAACGAGAAGATAAGGGAGAGCGGGATAAAAGAAGGGATAGCCGTAATTTTTACTCGGCATACTACAACAGCCCTCTTCATAAACGAGAACGAAAGCGGCCTGCTTGAGGACGTTAGGGAATTTCTCCAAAGCCTTGTGCCTAAGGGAAAAGGCTACAGACACGACAGGATAGACAGCAACGCCCACTCCCATCTGAGGAGCATCCTTCTAAGCCCAAGCTTAGCAGTTCCTATAAAAGATGGGAAGCTCTTGCTTGGGACGTGGCAGAGTGTGATCTTTGCCGAGCTAGATGGACCAAGAAGAAGGAGAGTTTTTGTAAAGCTCTGCAAGTGTTAAAATTTTCAATACTGTGCCGCAAAAAACCTTAAATCCACCTAAGATCTAAAAAGGCCGAGGGGATTGCAATGCTCGAAATCCTGAATAAGTTAAAACCTGGAGAGATTGTGCTGGTGGAGTATTCATCAAAAGATGATCCTTCGCTGTTTTTTATTGAGACAATGAAATGGGCTGAGCTTCGAAATTATCAAGTGCTGATTACTGATCTACTTAATCGCATAGAGTTATGTCTGAAAAGAGTGAGTATGAAAAACTTTCAATGTGAAGCTCTCAAGAAAGCAAACTTTATCGAAATTGGTTATCATGAACTGCCAGAGGTAAATATGATCGGATTTTTAAGAGCGGACAGAGAACTGCCCGCGTTGTTTAAAGCGTATAGAGAACTCTTTGAGGAAGTTGTAAGCAAGCAATTTACCGTAATATTAGTAACAGGGATAGAAAGATGGATTCTTATGAGAAACGAAGGGATTCCGTTTGTTAACGCTCTCTCAACGTTTTTAGGAGACACCCGCAGGATAGCTTTCTATTTCGTAAACAGAGATGTCCTAAGCGGAAATAATAGAGAAGTTCTCTCACTGCTGGAAGACCTCGCAACAACGATCATAGAATTCAAAAAAGACAATAAGAGAAAGCTCGTGATTACTAAAGCATTGAACACGGACTTAGAGGACTATGAGATGGAGCTGTATCCTTGAAAACTGCAGCTTTTCAACTCTTTTCCGTTTGGACAGAGAAGCTAGAAATCCAGAGGAAAGAGATAAAATATACGGATTAATGAACTTTCAGAGAAGTATCATCTAATTGCTATTTACTCTAGAATTAGGCAAAAAGTTTTATCACCTTAACTCCAAAGTAAAACATAAGCCCTCCTGATCATTTCTAATCAGAAACCCTATATTATTTGATCAACAATATATGGTAGTGGGATGAAGATGCCAGAAGACCAAGATATCGAGAAGCTCTCAGAGGAAGTCAAAACCTTAAGAAAAGCCCTAAACGAATTGATGGCAAGCTTTGAATTAGTCTCAAGGCTGGCAGAAAATTATCTCCGTCTCATCAACATCTACGCGCAATATGGAGGATTAGGAATAGACGTAGTCGTGCCAGAGATAAGGCATGACCCCATAGCAAGGGAAATCGTGCGAATTCTCTTTGATTTGAGAAGCGCGAACATAAGCCAGATCACTCAGGAGCTAAAAAGAAGAAGGGGCAAAGCTTCGCGAAACACCGTTAGGGAAAAGATACATCACCTAATTGAGCTTAACGTTGTTGAAGAAGTTGATGGTGAGAAGGGAAAAGCCTATGCACTCAGAAAAGAGGTGCTCAATAAGTGGTTTGATTTGATCGGAATCCCAATTAAGTTTGACCAAACAGAATAATTATTGAGGTGATTGAAATGGAATTTGATGAGAAATTTGGTGAAGAAATAAGGAAAAAAATTGAAGAAGCCATGGAAAGTGAAACAGGGGCAAAGAAATTCATAGAAGAGACGATCAGAGAGCTCACGAAAGAACTCAAGGAAGCTAAGAGCAAAGAAGACATGGAGCTCATCGAGAAGAAGATCGAAATGCTTGAGGAGATGCTCAAAACCTACCAGAAGGGCAAAGGAGATGAGGAGGACATTAAGGAACTTCAACAGGTGCTTGGAACCGTTTCAGAACACTTACCAAAAATAATGGACTCCATTTTTGGACCAATAAAGGAGCTCCTAAACGATGTCTATGACCCAGAAAAGGCAGAGAAGTTCGGCAAAAATGTTGCAAACTTTTACAAAGAGCTTGTAGGAGCTGGGATGGATCCGGATAAGGCATTTGAACTTACAAAAGAGTACATGGAAAGCATGAATATCATAAAGACCCTTGTTGCAGCGTTTATGAAAGAGAGAATGGGTAAGCTTGAAGGCCTCAAAGACCTCGGGAACATCGGAAAGAAAAAGAAGATAGAGATAGAGGAAGAGGAGGAGTTTGAGGAGGAGCTCTGATGTTTTCGCTCTTTTTTTCCTTCCTTCGACTGCTCATGATAATTCCAAAAACACTGTGGCAGCTGGCGGGGATGAAAAGGGCCGTTAAGAGGGCAAAAAGAAAGTTTAAGAAAACATTGATCAAGAACGGCTTCCCCAGAGAGCTTGCAGAAGAACTTGCAAATGAATACGCTATTTTGGATGAAATGCTGAGCATTAGGGGAATTTTAAAGTTAATCAAGACCTCCTGGCGTACTGAGCGTAATACGCCAGCTTTTCTAAAAGCTCGTTAAACCCTTCATAGGTAACCAGTGATAGCAGTATTGGCTCTTGCTCAAGTCTCTTCTTGATGATTTCTCTAAGCTCCTCGGCCTTTTCTCTCGACACAAGGTCTATCTTATTGACAACAACTATTATCGGCTTATCGTATCTGAACTTTAGCAGATGATGTAGCTTTTCCATTCCCCTGTGAAGGCCATATTGGGCATCTATCATATGAATAACTATGTCCGCTGAGACGATTTCGTTCAGGAGCTCTTTGAACTTCTCCTCGCTCAGAACTTTCCCTCTAAGTTCATGCTGTGGGTCATACAGTCCAGCTGTATCAATTAAAACCAGCTCGTCAGCACCTCCAAAAGGGTTCTTCATTGTTTTTGGAATCTTAACCATCCCAAAAGCCCTTCTTATGACTCCTTTTGTGGTGCCGGGGATAGGCTGCGTTTCAGAGATTTTTCTCCCAAGGAGGGCATTCATAAGTGTGGATTTGCCTACATTTTCAGCACCGATAATCGCAACCTTTATCATCTCTCTCACCCAAAATATTTTCACGATAGTTAAGTTATAAGGGTGATGGGAGTGAAGAGAACTAAGTTTGGTCACAACTATTATTACATCCTTACGATTGACGAGCTCAAAAATGGCAATTTTAGGGGAAAAAACGTCGTTATAGAAGGGATTGTAGAGGACAAGCCAAAGATTGAGTTCCTCCCCATGGAACTGCCGAGTTATAGAGCAACTTTCCATATTTCTGGCTTAAAAATAGAGTTCTCCGGCACTCCCAACGTAGGTAAGGGAGAGACCGTTAAAGTTTATGGAAGGTTCGTGGGAGATGGGATAATAGCTAAAGCCATTGAAACAGAAAGAGTCCTCTACGTGACGGAGGAATAAGAATGTTAAACCTTTTTGCAGAGGCTGGGAGGTTAAAAAAGCTCCCCAGAATGGGATGGTTGCTTAGAGGAGTTCAAAGCCCAGAAAGCGTCGCGGAACATACATTTAGGGTGGCTTTTATAACCCTATTCTTGGGAGACGAACTGAGAAAAAGAGGAATGGAAATAAACGTCGAGAAAGCGCTGAAGATAGCTATCCTCCACGATCTTGCTGAGGCAAGGATCACTGATTTGCCCCTTGAGGCGCAGAAGTATGTGGATAAGAAGAAAGCCGAGAGAAAGGCCATGGTGGACATTCTCGGCGCTGAGAGGGTAGAATATTTCAAGCTTTTTCAAGAGTATGAAGAAGAAAAAAGTCCAGAGGGAAGGCTTGTCAAGTTTGCCGACAAGCTTGAAATGGTTCTCCAAGCATGGGAATACGAAAAAGCAGGGTCAAAAGGCTTGGAAGAGTTTTGGGAAGCCTTGGATTATTTGAAGAAAAGTGAATTTTACCCATATTTTAAAGAGCTCGTTGATAAGCTGGAAAGGCTGAGGTGATTTTATGGCACTTGAGAAACTTGGAGAAAACCTCTATCTTTACCCTGGGAGTCCTTCTACAATGATAAAAGTTGAGGAAAACGTGGTTATCATTGATCCGGGAAATGGGAGCAAAAGACATAAAGAACTCAGACGAGAGCTGAGGAAAATAAACCTTGAGATTGACTACATGCTCTCCACTCACGGACATGCCGATCACATAGCAATCGCACCGAAGCTTGGGAAGCCCTTATTCATTCACAGGTATGAGTTCTCCATAGCTGAAAGCCCCCTCAACAGGGAGCTCTTGACCTTTGGCTCGAAGGCACCAAAAGGGTTTTTGGTCTACCAGTTTCCACAAGAAGTCAGAGTTCATGGAGTTTTTGACTGGAACGATGTGCTCTTTGGGCTGAAAGCGGTAGAGCTCTCGGGACACTCGCCAGGAATGACGGGTTTCCTAGATGAGGAAAACGGCGTTTTGTACGCGGGAGATAGCTTTTTTGGTGAGAGGGTTATTCAGTCTGTAGGCTTGCCTTATTTAGTTGAGCCAGAGCTTTTCAAGGAGTCTATAAGGAAATTAATAGGTTACGCAGAGGAGGGCATTCTACTAATTCCTTCCCACGGAAGGGCTGTAAAAGGAGAAGAGGCCCTAAAACTGCTTGAACTTAACCTTCAAAGAGTAGAAGAAGGAGAGAAAAAGATTCTTGAGCTATTAAGAGAGCCAAAGAGTGTAAGTGAACTTAGCTATGCACTTGCAAAGGACTTTGGAGCAAAAATAACACCCCAGATACTCGCTTTGAATCAAGTCCCAATAAGGGCAATAATCGCGGATCTCTACAATCGAGACCTCATAGAGGCAGTCATAGAAAACGACCTCAAGTGGAAAGCTAAGGAGTAAATCCATTTCCAAAACAAATGTAATAGTAGGGACAGAACTTACATGTGTAGTCCTTCCACCCCTCTGGGGGAACGCCCTTTTCATAATGTTTTTTTATCAGGTAAAACTGCTTTACGGTCTCTTTGAAAAGCTTTTCGTCATAGGGCACCTCAAAAGCTTTAAAGTTCTTTCCCCTGACTATTGGGAATCTGGAAAAGTCCACGTCCTTCAAAACTCTCTTTGGCTCCTCATGCAGCTTAACATAGTACAAATAGCCGTATTCACTCTCTGCCCACCTTAGATAAACGTTCAGCTGGGCCAGGTGGTAGTCATAGGGAAGCCTCGGAAGAGACGTTTTTCCCTTTATCTCTATTGGAAACCGCCTGAATGCATCTATCCTCCCATGGATCTCAAGCCCTAGACGGGGGGATTTTAACACTATATGCTTCTCAAGCTCAAAGCCGAACCTTTTCTTAAGTATCTCCCCAAGAACATTATGGGTGTTAACCCCTTGCTCAAGCCTCACCCTTACAAATTCGGGCCACTTTTCCTTATACCCCTTAAGACGAAAGTAAACCCTTCGGGGGCACGTCATGGCTTCACTTGCATAAAACTCAAGTAGCTCACTCATCCCCACTCCTCCAAAAGGTGTTTAAAGCGTCAGCTAATACCGACGTCATCATTGACTCAGACTGGGCAAGGCCCATCATCCGCTAACTAAGAATACTTCTGAAGGTTTAAAATATTTGAGGTAAAAAGAAAAGATTAACTCCTGCTTTTTAGAAGAGAACCCTTCTTTATCGAGTAGCTGAGACCATAAGCGGGCCACAGCCCTGGGGGCATTGAATAGTGGTGGAGATTCCTGAGTATTTTCTCAGCGTGCTCCTTTTTATCGGCAACTATCCTGAGCTTATCCCTTGTAAGCTCTACGGTTCCGTTTGGCAGCTTGAGAATTATCTTATCCCCGATTACATCTGGCTTGGCCCTCATTAGAAGAGCCTTCAAGTCCCTGTAGGCATCTTCCGTTATTTTCTGCTCAATGACGCCTTCCTTCTTTTTGGATTTTAATATTTTACTCAACCAAAAACTACTCGAGGATTCATCATCCATTGTCAAACTCTACCTCCGGTGAGGTTCTCAGATAATATTGGGGAACACTCCTTTTTAAGCTTTTTCTATCGTTCTTTGCCGAAATGACCAATCGAAGAAAGAAACATACCAGACCAAAAGGTTTTAAGGGAGTTCTTGGAGGTTACCCTGTATGAAGAGAAGAAAGACCCAGCTCATAAAGCCTCGTATAAGGGAGATACTGAGCAAAACCCTTCCTCCCGAATTAGTGAACCTTCTTCCAAAACATTGGGTTCAGCTGGGAGATGTTTTAATCCTTCCCCTTCGAGAAGAGCTCTTGCCTTACAAGTATGAGATCGCAAAGGTCTATGCGGAAGTTTTGGGTGTCAAAACAGTCTTGAGGAAGGGAAAGATTGGCGGAGAATTCAGGGAGACTAACTATGAGATAATCTACGGAAACGATCCGGTAACGATCCACAAAGAGAACGGCATCCTCTACAAGTTTGATGCCTCTAAAGTCATGTTCTCCCCTGCAAATGTAAAGGAAAGGGTTAGAATGGCGAGCATTGCAAAGCCGGATGAACTTGTTGTAGATATGTTCGCAGGAATAGGTCACCTAAGCCTACCCATAGCAAAGCACTGCGGTGCTAGGGTAATAGCAATAGAAAAGAGCCCCTATACCTTTAAGTTCTTGGTCGAGAACATCGAGCTCAACAAAGTTCAGGACAGAATGACAGCCTACAACATAGATAACAGAGAATTCAAAGGGGAGAACATAGCCGATAGGATTTTGATGGGCTACGTTGTCAAAACGCATGAATTCATTCCGAAAGCTTTGGAGATAGCAAAGGATGAAGCGGTGATTCATTATCACAACACCGTTCCAGAGAGGCTTATGCCTAGGGAGCCCTTCGAGACCTTTCAAAAAATAGCCAAGGAACACGGCTATGAAAGCGAGCTCTTGGAGAGCAGGATAATCAAACGCTACGCTCCGGGAGTGTGGCACGTTGTTTTAGACATAAGGGTCTTCAAGAAGTAGAGCTTTCATAGGTAGCCCAAATGGTATAACAGCCTTTTTCATCCTCCTCAATTGTTAGGACTTTCAACGAACTCCCATACTCCTTAACGAGCTCTTCTACTACCTTTGGGATCTCCTCAAGGAAGGCCTTCCTTTTTAAGGTTATCCTCATTTCCTCACCACAACCTCAAAAGCGTCAAGTTTTTTAATGCTTTCCCACATCATCTCTCGGTGAGAAAATGAAATACAGCTGGGAAGAATTTGCGAGAAAAATGGGCATAGAGCCAGAGATTTTGGAAAACAAAGAGGCGAGACTCTTAAAGAAGTTTGTTGATGATTTAGTCGTTCCAACTCACTGTCAAGGGTGTCAAGGCTTAGATTTGAGCATAGAAAATCCAGTTCACCATCCCTCTTACGAGCTCACTCCCGCTTGCAACCACGACTGCATATTCTGCTACTCCAATGTAGCGGTAAAGCTTGGGAAAGCCCCAAAGCCGGGCTACTACGGATGGGAGAACCCTTATGCAATTACCGTCTCACAGTACGGAGAGCCCCTCATGAGTCCAAGAATAGTCGAAGTAAACAAGCTTTTGAGAAAGAAGTTCCCCGATGCGAGGCTCGACCTTCAAACGAACGGCTCCCTCTTAACGGAAGAGCTATGGGAGAAGCTTGACTTTGATTTGGTGATGATTAGTTTAGACGCTGCAAGTAGAGAAAAGCACAAAATGATAACCAATGCCGATACCTTTGAGAATGTTGTAAACGCCCTCAAAATCGTTGGAGCAGATAAATCTGTCCGCTCCGTCGTGAGAACAATCTTCATGCCCGGGATAAACGATGAAGACATTCCAAAAATAGCGGAGCTTGCGGCTTCCCTTGGAGTTGACGAGATGATGCTTCAGCCCTTAACAATACACAAGCTCAACGAGGAGCGGTTAAGAAAAGCGGGCTTAGACTTTGAGAGGGCTGAGAGCATAAGGGAATATCTCAAGGCAGCAATGGAAGCTAAAAAATACATAGACGTTAGGATAAGCGGCTGTCAGCTTGCAATTTACAGAACCATGGACGCACTAACGCTCTTCAGCGCAAGGCGTATAGGAAGAGACGTAGCTCCGATAGTAAAGAGAAAGAAGGTTGAGCTCGAAGAGACCTGCGATGGTGCGTTTAGATTCAGTCTTGGGAGGGAAGTAGACCTAAAAGAGCTTACCTCAAAGTTAGAACGCTTAAACACTCCCTATGAGTTCAAAAAGGACTACGTTAGGTTCTTAGATAAGGGAGCAGAAATAATTGTCTTCAAGAGCGGGAAAGTATTGGTGAAGGACTCCACAGAAGAGAAAGCAAAGGAGCTTTACACCAAATACTTCGGTGGGTAAAATGCTCAAATGCTCACTCTGCATACACGATGAGAGAACTGCAAAGATCAAAATCGTTGATGGAAAACCCCTCTGCAAGGAATGTATAAACTACCTAGCCCATAAGCCAGACAAAGAAAAAATACGGGCTGAACTTGAGGAGCTGATGAGAAAAGTGGACAAAGCCATAGTGGCTTTCTCAGGTGGTAAAGACAGCACGGTTGCCCTTTATCTTGCAAGGGAAAGATACGGTGTTGATGTTGAAGCTGTAATGATAGACCACGGCTTTATAGCGAGAGAAGCTGTAGAGAACGCAAAAAGAATAGCCAAACACCTCGAAGTGCCCTTGACGATTCTTCACCATGATTACTCTGACATCTTTAGGGAGGCTCTCCTTAAAGGCAAATCCCCATGCAAAAAGTGCTCCTCAAGGACGATGGAAAAGCTTAGAAAATACGCCCTAAGGAAGGGAATCAAATACATAATAACAGGACATGAGCTTCCTTTTGGTCATCATCCCTACAGACTGATGAGCGATGGAATAGTTCAAATCCGGTTGCTGAGCCTTATGAGTGAGGAAGAGCGCTTTGAAATTCTCAACAAGCTTCCTTTCAAGTTCCCTGAGCTTGCCGGCTACACAACCAACTGCCTAATCTTGGGCCCTGCACTCAGGAGATACTATGAGAAGCACGGCTACAGCTTTGAGACGAGGAGGATAGCGGCACTGGTGAGATATGGGTTAATTGACAAGGAGAAAGCCCTAAAAAAGGTTAGCAAACCGGAAATTCCTGAGGAACTTGAGAAAGAGATCTATAAAAAATTAGGAATCATCCAGAGCAAATGATCATTTTAAGGAGCAATTATTTTATATGCTCTAATACTTCCATCTCTGAATTTTACGTAGGTCGTTCTGCCTTCAATTTTCACGTTTTCTGGAGTCTTATCAAGACTTTTGCATGCTATCTTAATCAAATATTCGCTTGTAAAGACGCAAAGTCCATTTTTCTTCTTTCCCTCTTCATTTGTAAGGAAGTAGGCAACAACAACGTATTTATCATTCGCATCAACCCAAAAGCCCGCGCCAAGGGCACTACCACTAATGCTCGCAACACGGGCTTTTCTAACACTGCCTTCTTTGATAAGATACAAGTTCCCGTTGGTTCTAACCCATAAGAATTTAGTTTCAACATATGTTGCCACAAAATAAAGTCTATCCTCAATAATTTTGACGTTAGATATTCTGAACCCTTTTGGAATATTAGGACAGAATTTAGTGGTAAAATTCCCGGCAGTTAAGTTCATCACATAGATACAGGATTTAACTCCTTGCTCATAACTTCCATGCTTAATGAAGAAAAGAGTCTCATTTTCGTAGTATTGGGGCAGAGTCATGCACCTAAATTTTCTCTCCCACACCTTAGTAAGGTTGTGGCTCAAAAACACCATTGAAGTGTTTCCAGCAGCATCCCCTGGATAATATGCATATAGCAAAATTCCATCTGGAAGACAGAGATAGGAACCCTTAACGCCTTTGAGCGTGTAATTGGCCAATACAGTATTGTTTTTAAGAATGTAGAACGTGACATTATTCTCTCCCGACTTTGATTCAAAAAACCAAGATTTAATCTTAATTGTGAAAAGACAGTGGCTTGAAAGAGATGCACTTTCAGTGAAGCCAACGCTGGTAGGTTCATTTATCTCGATAATCACACCCTTAGGAAGAAAGTAAAAAGCCAAGATTAGGATTACTGACCTCCTCCCCGCCGTGAACGGCGAGGGTTCCAACGAGTTAACCCCTCACTAATGGCGGAGAGGTTTACGGGCAACTCATTCCCTACTCGGCGTTACCACTTTTCGGTTCAGCCCAAGGGGACGGTCTCGCCCCCGTTACCCCTACCGCAAAGCGGTTCGGGGTTATAGTTCCAGATGTCAGACCTTTGGTTTTTGACTGCCGTATCAGGCAGTTTTTGAAGGACGCTTAACAACGTCCAAACCACTCCAAGACGGAGTGGTAACGTAAACCCTTCATCTCATCGGGTTGTTAATTTTGGCCTCTCCGAGGCCTTATTAAAAAGCCAAGATATTTAAGGGTTTCTATTTGAGAGGCCGAATTTCCGAATACTGCATCCCCACCCTAAAGAGCGAAGCTTTCGGAAAGAAAAAGGTAAAACTCCAAATTTTCTCATTGGTTCACACCTCTTCTCCATGCACAAACCCCATCAATCCCCTCTCCAATAACCCATTTATCCCAGACTAAGATCTTAGATACCGGTTCTTTTGTTCTCCAGCATTTAAAGTTCCCGAAATCGTAAACACAGATGCCTTTAGCTTTTCGGAATAAGCTAGATGTCTTTATGTCCAGGTAGGCGAAGGCTATCAAATCATCTTTTGCTACCTTGACCCCTTTTATTAAAGATGGAGTTTTCAGCCTTTTGTAAACTGGCGAAGCTACAATTTTCTTGAGTTTTCCTTTAGAATCAATAATATAGATTCTACCAGTATATCCGACGACATACAAATCGCCATTATGAGCTTTCATTCCAGCAATGCCCCAATCATAAAACTTTCCTTCATAGTTCCTAAGGTTAATGTGCCACTTGAGAGAACCATTGAGAGAGAACGCATAGATGTCTCCACCAGTTATGAGCGTTCCTCCAGGTTCTGTGCCGCCAGTTGAGAAAAACAGCGTATTATTGGAATACTCAAAGTCGCTGATTGCATACCTTGTGGTTACGTTCCACATAAACCCTCCGTTTTTGTTGAGAACTACTGCAGAACCATTAGTAAAGGCATCATTAGTTTTAAAAGTTAAAACATACCCTCCCGGAAACGTATAAATCAACGGATATGAATTGGGAGGAACTTTAAAAGGATACACTAAACAGTTTTCGGTACAAACATAATATTCAATAATCTCAAAATTGTACTTCCCTCCAACAGAATGAAGAGTAGAATAGAGCGAAATATTTCCCAAATTGACAGCAAAAGCCAATTCAGTTAAATCAACACCTTCAGGTATGCCAAGCTTAGTAATTGTGAAATCATCCAGATTAATGCTCAAAACTTCGGAGGCATTTATTATTGAAAGCGTGTTTTCCAGAAGAAATACCCTCTTTGTGCTTGGAAATTCTTTGAGAACTTTTCCATTTTTTATGTTAAGGACTAATAGGGTATCATCCTTAAGGATTGTAACTTTTCCACTCCAAACACCGACCAGAGAAGCATCTTTGTACTTCCATTCACAACTTCGATACTCATGTGAAATGGAGATGGCTAAGGTTAAAAGCAAAAGAAAAAGAAGGGCTAAAAGCATTCTTGAAGTTTTCATATCCAGTCACCTATGGCCATATTGTTCTGTTCGGTTTATCCTCATGTACGAAGTTTTGTGCTCCGCTTGGATCACATGCAAAGCACCCACCGCAGTGTCTGTTAGTTCCGCTATTCCTGTTTTCTAAAAACTCAGACGACTGGATAGGAATGTAATCAAATGCAGTATTAGAAAAGAGCATTCTCATTTTCTTGCTCTGCTTTTGAAATTCCCGGTTAACTAAGGCTAAAAATACTACCCCAACCATGAACAATACCACCCGTTTCCACATTGTATACCCTTACATGCAAGGAATATTTAAGACGTATCAACTCTATTACCAAGCTCTATTGATTCCACAATTCCTTTTTGCTGGATTAATATATGCTTTCCATATGCAATTTTTTCAATTTCACTAACTGGGATACACATTAGCTTATCGTTCCTAAAGTTGTAATGACACAGACGTGTTATACTTTTGTATGTTCTCATGTCAACATAGCTATAGTAGATTGCAAAACCATCACCACTTTTAGCACATTGGAAGTTTCCTCCAGCAGTACTTCCATTAAAAAACATCCTACTACCAGCATAATACCCATCACTGCTAAATACGTCAATGCTTTTCTCGCTTACTCCATAAATTTTGCCATCATATGCTTGAATGCACTTTTCTGAAGGCGTTTTATTGCGCTTCCACAACAATTTACCACCTAAAGAGAAGGCGTAGATATAACTCTCACTGCCTGTGCCAGATGATATTATAATATTTTCACTTGACAAAGTGGTATCTAGAACAGAATGTTCAACACTCACATTAGATACTCCTCTTGTATTCACAATAATGAGCTGGCTTGGATACATAGAATCAAGAGTCCTAAAAGTTAAAACTAGAGCCCTGTCAAATGCATAAATTGCGGGCACTGCATCATAAGCCATGAGACTGTAAGTTTCACAGTGTTTTTTACATATTTTGTAAATTATCTTAACCTTACGAGAACTTTCTTCCTTTTGAAAGATATAAATTGTAAAGTTATCAAATTTAATCCCATAAGAAGCATTAAAAGGAATTGAAAAATGAACTGCTATGTTAGTATTCAAATCAATATTAGTTGCAGAAGAATTCTGATGAGTTATCACAAGTAAACTGTTTGATAAAAGTGCTTCTCTTACTCCTTTAATTTTCTTTAGAATTCTCCCTGTTGAAATATCAAGAATTAGAATATTACTTTCATTTTTTACTACTGCATAGTCCCCCCATGCTCCAATCAGTAGTCCTCGAATTTGCCATTGAAGTAAGTTCTTGGATGGAGACTGAGGTCTACCATTTGATATCAAATAAATAAGTGATACAAAAAGAAAAAGAACAAGAATGAGACCAATTAGACTTCTCAATTTTTTCATGATCAACACCCTTAACTTTGTGGAATTGGTTCCCATCCAACTCTATCCACCCATGCAAAGTTCTGAGAAGCTGAATCATCAGGGGCAAAGCAACCATAACAATGGCCATTTGCCCAGTTACATTCTGGATTGTCGGGACCATAGCAACAATTATCATACAAGTTGTACCAATCTACTCTGAGAAGGGTTGTATAGACATATGGAATGTAAGTGGGATTATTTGGATCTGGTAGATGGGGATTATAACTGGTTAAAAAGCATCCACCTTCGTCGCAATCAAATTGCCAAATCAATACTGCCTTTTGATAGGAGCCTGTATATGGGTTATATGCCTGGCCACTGTAAAAATACTTTATTTGAATTCTCTCAGTTGATGAATCATAACTGCGGGCGATATCAAAGAATTCATGAAGTTTATTTTCAGGCTTAAAGTAGTCGGAGTATCGGCAGTACTCCCCAATGTACTTTAGGGTATTATCCGGATTTACAGTGTACATTCCTACCCATAATGCCACTGGTTGAAGGCCTATAAATGTAACACTAATTCCACTGTCGTGTGCTGGAAGTGTCTCTGTTAAATAATTGTCTCCACACTTATAGGGGGAATATGGGGATATCGGACAATTTCCATATCTTTCAGATATTCCTCCGTAATTTATGTAAAGTGGCTCTATTCCCATTGTTTTCATGATTGTTTGTTTTCTTCCGATTGTTTTAAGCCTTTTTAATGTTTCTAGTTTTGTTTTTTCTTCTAAATAGCTATAGATTTTATCCCATAGTTTGTCCTCTGTCTTAATGATATCTAAGGCATCTTGAATATCCACAATGCCCTCTTTAACCATGTTTTTAAGTTGCATATTCATAACTGAATATTCATAAAATGTATTTTCCTCAGCTTGTCTATAATATGCAATAAACCAGTCCAAGTCAACGTCTTTCCTAACAGGATGAACCTTCTCAATGTATTGCTTGACCAACTCATCCTCCCTAGGAAGCCTGTAATAAAGAACCTCAACACCATAAGGAGTTCTACGAGTATACTTTTTAACTAACTCCAAGCTTAACCTCTGACGCTCAAAAGCCATTTTCATATTCTGAAAAGGACGTAATTCATTTCTCATTTCAATAATCTTCTCAAGTGTTTCAACGCTTTTAGTTTTATTAAGTTCAGCATAAAGCTTATGCAACTCTGCCTCTTTTTGATTAATCAACCTCGTCAAATTCTCAATTTTTGCATTTGCTTCACTCAAAGCCTTGTCAATGTCAAAATCCTGACAAGAACTGCAAGCACTGCAGGTCTCAGAACTAACTTGCAAACTCTTAACTTCCTGAGCAAAAACAAAACCAAAACTATTAAAAACCAACAACCCAACAATGCCCAAAACTACCCACCTTAGCATTCGCCCCCCCCAAGCGTAAGGAAATCCTCACCAATAATAAGCACTCAAAATATATAAAATTTACCATTAGAAAAAAACAAAAGACAAAAATAAAAACAACAAACAACAAAACAAAGTAAAAAGTCCAAACAACTCAACTTAAAACAGAAAGCTAAATATAACTATATGCCCAAGTTGAGTAGTGGGAGACCATGAAAGCAGAGGAAATCTTATGGGGAGTTGTGGCGTTAATAATCCTTTATCTAGCATGGAGAACGATAGCCCCTCTTTTGTCTGCAATATTCTTTGCTGCCATTTTGGCCTATGCGGTCTTACCAATCCACAAACGCCTAGCAAAAAGAGTTGATAGCAAAAAATCCGCATTAATCCTTACTGCTCTTTTAATAGGGCTTTCAGCGGTTATCACAGCGGAGCTTGTGCTTATAATAAAGAACTTGGTAGTCTCGTTTTACGAAGATATAATGACCTTCATTTCTTGGAGCCTAACCCTTGAGCTGCCCTTTGGCACCCACGATGTGCTTCAAAGGCTCTACTCTCAGCTGACACCGAAGTTAGCCGAATACGTGCAGAGTTATGCGTTCTCAATACCAAAGTATCTCCTCCAGCTGGTGGTTTTCTTAGCTATGTTCTACGCCTTTCTTGTAAACTCCGAAGAAATAAAAAGGCAGGTACACGCTTTAATCCCTGGAGGGCATGAACATTTAGGGGAAAAACTCTTAAAGAGGGCAGATGTAACTCTGCAAGCTCTCATAAGAGCGTGGCTTCTCCTCAACATTGCCAAGGGAATCATAATGACTCTTGGCTTCTGGGGGTTCGGCATTACGGACTTTCCAACCGCCCTGCTAGCCGGGCTTTTAACGATACTCTTCAGTTTTATTCCCCTCTTCGAGGGATGGATGATATGGCTCGTTGCGGCTATATACCTATTAAAGCAAGGGGACGTGCTAAAAGCCGTCGCAATTTCCATTTACGGAGCGACACTTGTGTCTCCGCTTCCAGATTTCACAATAAGACCTAAGCTAGTTGCAAAAGAGGCTAAGCTCGATGAGATAATGGTTCTAGTTGGTATGATAGGTGGAGTATGGGCATTCGGAGTTAAAGGTCTGATAATCGGCCCAATAGTCCTTAACCTAGTCTCTGCGTTGTTAAAAGAGTGGAAAAGAATCAAAGCTCAGCAGAGCTGATTATCTTTGCCCCCTTTTCTTCTAACTCTTTGAGGGCTTTTTCTTCGTCCTCAGGCTTTATTCCCTTAACGGCATCCTTAATAAGATAAACTTCAAAGCCATGCTTTAGAGCATCCAAAGCGGTTGCCTTAACGCAGTACTCTGTAGCAACTCCACAGATGTAGACCTTTTTGACACCCTTTTCTTTTAGAATCTCGGCAAGTTCTGTCCCTTCGAAGCCGGAATATGCTTCTTTGTCGGGTTTGTCTGCCTTTGAAATGATTATTGCATCTTTGGGGAGACTAACCACTATCTCAGCACCTTCAGTGTTTTGAACGCAATGCCTCGGCCACGGACCTCCTTGCTCCTTAAAGCTTATGTGGTTTGGCGGATGCCAGTCCCTTGTTGCAACAATAAGGGCTCCCCTCTGTTCGAACTTCTTAATAAGCTCCTCAATAGTTGGAATTATCTTGTCTCCCTCTGGAACCGGAAGGGCTCCGCCGGGCATGAAATCTCTCTGCATGTCAACTATTATTAACGCCTCCATTCCTCACACCTCCAGCTTGTCCTTAAACTTCGACATATCAATCCCTTTGTCCAAACCATAGAGGTAGGCAACTATTTTCTTATCTAAATCCCCATATCTTTCAGAAAACTTTTCCAAGTCTTCGAGGACTTCTAGATGGCTCCAGCCTAATTTTTTGGCAATGTAGTCTATCATCTCGCCAAAAACATCCTCTCTCTTTTCCTCTTCTTTAAGAGCATCCTCCTTAATTATGAGCTTCTCCCCTCTTTGCTCAATAATGCCTCTCTTTATGGCTTCCTCAACCAAGGCTTTAGCCTCATTATAATCCATAAGGCGGAGTTTAAGCACGATGGTCCCTATTAACTCAGGCTTTGAGAATTCATTCGAGCCCTTATAGAGGATTGCATACTTCAAAGCCTCCACAAATTCCACCAAGAATAAATAGGAACTCAAAAAATAAAAACGTTTGCCAGATTAAGCCCCTACTCCCCCTCCACTCCAGAAGAACATCTCAAACGGAAAGTCAAAGATTTCCGAAAGCCTTCCCCCTGGAGATTGGGGATACACAAGATAAGCCGTTCTAATGGCTTTCACGGATTTTCCATCCACTTCATATATGTAAAGCTTTACAACAGGCAGGAAAGGATACCCTTGAGCTATTACCACTTGGTCAATCCTCTTAACTATAAAGCCCTCCCTCTTCGAGTCCAAAAGCTTGTATCCCTTTAAAAATCCCACAGATGGTGTCCCAAGTTTCTTAATCCCATCTACATCGAATTTGTAAAACTCGTCGTTCCTCATATCCTCAAAAACGCCACTGGCAGATAAGTGGGAAGAGGTCATTGTAAAAGAATAGAGGGACAGATAATAGTCAGTTGCTTTAAATGCAGAAACCGACCAAATTAAAAGGCCTATTAGGAGCCATGGAAGAAATCGCTTAAAAAACGGCCAGATACCACCCTTTATCCCTGCAAGCTTGAACTCCTTCTTTAACAGATAATTTCTGTTCAGATATGCTCCGTAAAGTATTATCGCAAGTCCACCAACATAATAAAATGCCATCGTAATGAGATAAGCACCATATTCCGGGCCGTGTTCAAGGTACACCACTTTTTCCACCTCGGATAATAAAAACCCTAAAAATTTAAAAAGTTTTTCAAGAATGTAAAGGTTTATATTTTGGTGAAGGCAAGTGTACTTTGGTGATGATAATGGAGCAAAGGACACACCTCTTAACTTCAAAAGAGTTCGTTGGAGAGCCCGTAAAAATCGAAAAGGATTATGCAGAGGTAAAGCTCAAGACGAGAGAGGAGATGAAGGTCGATGAATATGGCTTAGTTCATGGTGGCTTTACCTTCGGGTTAGCTGATTATGCCGCAATGCTCGCTGTTAATGAACCCACAGTGGTGCTTGGAAAAGCAGAAGTGAGGTTCACAAAGCCGGTAAAAGTTGGAGATGAACTCCTTGCCAAGGCAAAAGTGGAGGAAGATCAAGGAAAGAAAAAGATTGTATTTGTTGAGGTCTTTAATCAGAAGGGAGAAAAAGTCCTTGAGGGCAAATTCTACTGTTATGTATTGGAAAAGCACGTTCTTGAATAGCCTTCAAAAAATTTTTATAGTTGAACTCGAAATCCGATATCGGTGCTCGATATGATGCGCCGTATTATTCTTGGCTTTATGGGACTGCATATACTCCACCATGCAAGCAAAGAGCCCATAACCGGAGCTTTCATGATGAAAGAGCTCGAATCTCATGGTTATAAGGTGAGCCCAGGAACGCTTTATCCTTTGCTTCAAAAAATGGAAAAAATGGGGCTTCTCAAGAGCAGATGGGAAGTCCAGAATGGAAGAAGGGTAAAGCTCTATGAAATAACCCAAGAGGGGATTGAAGTATTGGAAGAAGGAAAGAAGAAAGTGAAAGAGCTCTGCAGGGAAATTTTGGGTGATGAAAAATGAAAGAAAGAAAAATCTTTGGAATAAGCTGGAATGTTTTTCTCCTCGGAATTGTCAGCTTTCTCAACGATATGAGCAGTGAGATGATAGCACCGATAGTGCCTACCTACCTGACCGATGTATTGGGGATTGGAAAAGCGGCAAGCGGTTCGATTATGGGGCTTATAGAGAGCCTAAGTTCCCTTTTTAAGGTTCTATTTGGTTATGTAAGCGACGCATTTAGGAAAAGAAAAATCTTCGTCGCCCTTGGATACCTTCTCTCAACGATTTCAAAGGGAGCTTTAGCTTTTACACGTTCATGGTGGGACTTTTTAACTCTTAGGGTTTTGGATAGAGTTGGAAAAGGCATAAGAACTGCCCCTAGAGATGCCCTAATAGCAGAATCGAGTGAAAAAGGAAAGAGCGGCAAATCCTTTGGTTTCCACAGGATGATGGATACGCTTGGAGCAGTTGCCGGCCCTTTAGTTGCTATAGGTTTATTAGCGCTCTTAAAAAGCTACCCAATAAAGACGGCGTACCGCTATGTATTTCTGCTCTCAGCAGTCCCAGGTATTGTGGGAGTTCTTCTTGTGCTGTTTTTAGTCAAAGATAAGGGAGAAGAGGTTAAAAAGAAGATAAAAGGAATATCAGCCCTAAAGAGCAGAAGCCTTAGAATGTTCTTAGTTATTGTTGCCTTAGCTGCCCTTGGGAGATACAGCTATGCTTTTACCCTATGGAAAGCCAAAGAACTGGGCTACAGTGTTCTCCAAGGACTGGGATTCTATGCTGTGTTTAATGCAATATACGCCCTATCAGCATACCCTATAGGCTATTACTCGGATAAGGTCAGCAAAAAAGCCGTTATAACAGTAGGGTTTGGAGTTGCAGCATTGGCATCACTTCTTTTTGCATATTCCAAGAGCTTGCCGATGCTTCTTCTCGCTTTTGTATCCTATGGGATTTACATAGCAATCGAAGATACAATTCCAAGGGCATATATGGCAGACCTGGCAGGAGAATTCGAAAAGGGAACAGTAATAGGGGCATATCACACGGTCTTTGGGATTTTTGTTTTCCCTGCATCTGTAATAGTTGGCTATCTATGGCAGGCGTACTCCCTAAAAGTGGGCTTCATTTATGCCGCCATCATTAATATTGTGGCAATGCTCCTAATGGCTTTCCTTGTCAAAGACTGAGATTTGTCAATTTTCTTTTATTTTTCAAATTTGTTGGAGATATGTTAATATTTAGATGGAAAGTGCACAATTTTTTGTCAGAAAGACTAAAAAGCTATGAGCGAGAAAAGAAAGCTAGAACACAGAGGGGCTGAGGATATGAAGAGGATTCTAATCATCGGAACTGGAGGAACTATAGCGAGCGCAAAAACCGATGCCGGATTTAAAAGCGTCCTCACAATAGATGAGATCCTTGAAAAAGCTGACATAAAGCTGAAAAACGGTTATGAAATAGACACGAGGAACATTTTAAATATCGACAGCACCCTTATTCAGCCCGAAGACTGGGAGAGAATAGCAAAAGAAGTATACAAAGCCTTAAACGATTACGATGGAATAGTCATAACACACGGGACTGACACCTTAGCTTATACTGCCTCCATGCTCACTTTTATGATTAGAGGCATTAACAAACCCGTGGTTTTAACCGGTTCAATGCGCCCAGTTACTGAAGAAGAAAGTGATGCCCCAAGAAATCTGAAAGCCGCTATAAGATTTGCAATGGAAGACGTTTCAGGAATTTTTGTGGCTTTTATGGATAAGATAATGCTCGGATGCAGAACTTCTAAAATAAGAGCCCTCGGCTTAAATGCCTTTATGAGCATAAACTATCCCGATGTTGCTTATGTAAAAGGAGAAGAAGTTATTTACAACCTTCCCCAAAAGAGATTCAAACCAAAAGGAGAACCCATGCTTGATACAAAATACGAGCCAAAGGTGGTCTTCATTAGACTCACCCCAGGATTAGATGGAGATGCAATAGATGCCCTTGTAAAAGCTGGATACAGAGGCATAGTGCTCGAAGGTTACGGGGCTGGGGGAATTCCCTATAGAAAGAGAGACATCCTAAGCAAGATAAGGGAAATTACCCCCAAAATCCCAGTAGTCATGACCACACAAGCCCTTTACGATGGGGTTGATCTGACTAAATATGAAGTTGGGAGAAAAGCCCTTGAGGCAGGGATTATTCCAGCAAAGGACATGACAAAGGAAACAACAATAACAAAGCTCATGTGGGCTCTGGGACATACAAAAAACGTTGAAGAAGTGAAAGAGATAATGCACACAAACTACGCCGATGAAATAGAGGGTTAAGCTTTTTCGAGCTTTTTGACCATCTCTTCAGTTATGGTAAGGGGCTTCTCAACTTCATAGATGTCATTAAGCTCCCAAATGACTTCCCCTTTGTTTATGGCTTTAACATAGCGCTCCGCAAGTTCTTTTGCTTTTTCAAAAGAATCAGCCTCAACGATTCTCCTTACATACCATTTCATTTCCCCATACCTAAGTTTGAACTCCGCCATGTACATGGTTACCACCAAATAAAAATTGGAGTGTGGGTATAAAAGGTTTAACTTCTCTTCAGCTTCACAACTTGCTTTGCAAACTCCTCAAGAACTTCCTTTCTCTTGCCCTCAAAGAATTTTATTGAACCTGCAAAGCTATGCCCACCGCCTTCAACTCCGGCATCCGGGAGCTTTTCTTGGAGTATTTTTATTATCTCATTGAGATCAAAGTTGTACGCCTGCATTCCATCGCTTGCCCTAACAACTGCAAAATCTGGACCGTAAGCTAGGGTTAGAATTGGAGAATCTTCTCCATATTGCTCCTTAAAGTAATCATGGATCAGCCCGCTGAGCTTTCCTGGAGCCGGATACTCAAACTTTGGAGCATATAGCTCTACATCGATAGTGTTGAATCTTATTCCATTTGGCAATACAATGCTCTTAACATGAGGCAGAGATGCCTTGAGGGCTTTCTCCTGCTTGGCCTTTACCTCTGGGTAGATTGAGTCTACTAGCTTCCTATGCCTCTGCAGGTTGCCAGTGAGGAGAAGGATCTCATCTATAATGCCATGTCCATCCATGAACTTCCAGTAGTAGGCTTCGTGGTCAATTACCTCTGCTATTTTCTTCAAATCCTCTTCCTCAAGACCTTTGCTTTCTTTGGCTATCTTGAGGTACTGTTGGAACTCTGGAGCGTCGCTTCTATCTCCAGTTCCAGCTATAGCCGGAAGGTGCTTTATTTTGTCCTCAACCGGTGGATAGATGAAGCGAGCTATTTCAGTTGCAAGCATTCCCGCCGTTAGCTCATAGTAGCCCCTCTTTACTAGGTGAGGATTAACGTGTACGTCAACGTATTCATCAACTGCAGCCTTGTCCTCGCTTATGAAGTCTCTCGGATCGTGGTGGTCAATAACAACTATTGGGACCCCGTAGGCTTTTATACGCTTGTAAGCGGGGATATCCTCGGTTGTACCTCCGTTATCGACTATCACAAGGAGTGGAAGCGGATCTCCAAAGCGCTCGTGATCTTCTATCATAAAGATTATGTCCTTAAGTACATCCTCAAGTTCATAAAACGGGGCTCTGCTTGGCCTTCTCTTAAAGAACTTCCATTTTGCCTGGGGATCTGGAGAAATCTCTTCCAATAGTGGCACTATAGCGTATTCAAGAGCCAAACCAGCTGTATAGCCATCCGTATCTGCGTGGTGTCTCACAATTATAGGCCTTCCCTCAAATATTGCCTTCCTTATTATAAACGCGGCTTTCATGATCTTTGGTTTGAGCTTCTCTAGGACTTCGCTCTCAACAAGAAAACCAACATCCTCAGGCTGTGCCCTCTTGTTGAGCTCTTCCTCTATCTTCTTCTTAACCTCCGTAGCATCTGGACCCCATAGACGGGACATATCGCTTATTTCTATTTGAATCTCTCCTGCATGGAATGAGACCTTCCCAATTACTTCCACTATATCCCCAACTTCGATGTTAGGATAAGCCCTAACTCCCGGTGCCTCAAAAGCGGCTGCCCACGTTATACCTGTACCATCCGTTATCGTGAAGACCGTTGGACCTCCGGTAACTTGTATTTGGGTTATCTTGCCCCTGATTCTTACAGTTTTTCCAGCCATTTCTTTGGTTAATGCTCCAATATCCGTAACAGGAAGCTCTTTCCTAACGACTACTTCCTTGTAATGCCTCAAAGCGGATTCTATGAGGTCTATTTCCTTCTTTTCAGGTCTGACATCTAATACTTGAACAAGAATCTCTTCCCCGGGGGTGTATTCCTTCTTTCCAAGAAGATCTTTCCTCTTTATTAACCCTGTCACATGAGGATTGAGCTTTACGAATACCCCAAACCGCTCCACCCTCTCGATAACACCCTTGTAAATCTTGCCTATTTCCACATCCTCGTAGTCACAGGTCTTGTCAAGAACGTAAACCACCTTGTACTTCCTTTCACACTCTGGACACACCCATGAGGTCTCCATCCCAGGTTCCCAAGGCTCCTTAATCTTTCCACAAATGTCACATGCTAACACTCTCCCAGTTCCTCCACAGGTTGGACAGGTGTCATAAACAGGAACAACTCCTTTTCCGTGGCACTCTGGACAAGGAATCTCTTCTACCTCCTCTTCAACTCCAAAATAATCCAAATTCCTGTAGCCTTTAAGCTTGTCTCCCAATTTAAAGTCCGCCGGAACATAACCCCAACCGTTACACACCTCACATTCCTTCTCGCCACTCTTTACTTTCCCGCTTCCATGGCACTCGGGACAATCTTTCACCGCCATCTCTCACACCTCTCACAAAAGTAGACTATTCAATGAGACTAAGGCAAGCTTATAACTCTTTCTTTTATTCCTCTTTTGAGAAAAGCATCCAAAAAGTGATCATAGAGAGACCGTACAAGATACCAGTTACAAAAAACGGCATTACAAGGGATAAATCAAAAATTTTCCCACCTATAAGCTGACCTATGCCGAAGGTGGTCGTCCATGAGAAATTTCTTAATGCTACGGCAGTGGATCTCTCCTCTTTAGTGAAAAAGCGCATCATAAATGAGTCCCATATTGGATTGACAATGTTCATAAGTATAGTTCGGATTGTATAAATCGCCGCTGCAATCGGGAAAGATGGAGAAAAGGGGAGTGAGAGTATCAACAGTGTGGCACTTCCATTGAAGCCTACGATCGTTTTAACACTCCCAACTTTGTCGGCAATCATGGGAAGAGTGAATGTTCCAATCCCCATCACAAACTGTTGAATGGAAAAAAGACCACCAATGCTCTCCAAGCTGGTTCCAAAACGTTTGTTAAACCACAGCCCCATATAGGGTATCGTAACTCCAGCCCCCAAGCCAATTAAAGCCGATGGGAGGGAAAACTTAGCGATTTTGATCACAAGCTCCCTTTCAAATCTGAGTTTCTTTTCTTCCCTCTTCAAAACTGGAGAAACCATAAAAATAAAGAAGCCCTGAATCGGAACAACTAATGCAACAAACAAGAGCGTCATTTTATATGGGTTTGAACCATCGAACATCTTGGGTAGTAAACCACCCAAGTACATCCCCAATGCAGCGCCTATCGTTCCCAAAGCGGCATTTAAGCTGAAGAGGTAGTGCCTCCTTTCATCGCTAGCTTCTTCACTTAAGAGGGACATCACTGCCGGTCCCTCAAGTGCCATTCCTATTCCCAACAAAACAGATGCAAGTGCAAAAGACCAGAATTCTGGAATAAATACTTGAAAAAGTCTAGCAACAAAAAATATGCCCACTGCAACCAGAATAGTTCTTCTATATCCAAGTTTAACACTGATATATCCCGAACCCAGAAGGGTTACCGCTTGAACTAGGGTGGAGATTGAAAAGATAACTCCTATCTGAGAAAAACTCATGCCAAGCGAGGAGTAATAAAACGGAAGAATAAACCATGCGATATTACCCCCTAACCAGGCTAAGAAGGAATAAACGACAACAAGCTTGGCATCTCTGCTGAATCCTCTGTAGCTTTGGAGCATCGCTTTTTTGTCATTTGTCTCGTTTATAAACTTGTCGAAACGCTTAAACTTTGTTGTACCTAGCGAAGAAGAAGTAGAATATCAGGGTGGCTGTCACGTAGAGGGTTGCCGTGGCATAAAAGGGATAGCTAAGGGAAATTGAAAACAGTATGCCCCCTATATAATTCCCCAATCCTCTCATGAAAGTGGAAAAAGCCCTTCTAATCCCCGCAGCCGTTGCCTTTTCCTCAGTTGTAAAAAATCCCATCATGAAGGCATCATTTATAGGCCACACAATGTTCATAAGGATTGACCGGATGATATAAACAAACGCCGCTAAGAGAAAGAGTTCCAACGATGGGAATATTCCAAAGAGAAAAGCAGCGATGCTCTGAAAGAGGGAAATAGTCTTCACAGGGCCGATTTTATCTACGAGCTTTGGAAGTATGAAAGAACCAATGCCCATGACCAGCTGTTGGGCAAAGAAAACCCCGCTTATAACCGCTAACGTTTGTCCAAAGCGAAGGTTAAAGTATAGACTCATATAGGGAATCGTTATTCCTGCTCCCAAACCTATCATTGCCGAAGGAAGTGAAAACTTGAGGATCTTTACAACAAGTTCCTTCCTCCAGTTTATACGCGGATTCTTTACTGGGACGTCTTTGATTACCAAAAGGATCGGGATTACAAGGGCGAACTGGAGAATTGCCAAGGAAACAACAAGCCTGTATGCGAGTTCGCTTGTTATTCCAAAGGTTTCCACAAAGAAATCGGGAGCAAATCCAGCAATTAACACTCCCAGAGCATTTAAAATCGTTCCAATTCCAAAGCTTATAGAAAAAGCATGATGCCTTTGCTTCTCTCCTACTTCCTCACTCAGCAAAGCGTAAAAGTTAGGCTGCCTTATTCCCATATTAGCACCTATTAAAAAGAATCCCAGAGCAATGACGTAAAAGTTGAGTGCCAAAACTTGGAGTATTCTTCCCATCAATCCCAAAAGTGCCCCGAGAATCAAAGTCTTCTTATAGCCAAGCTTGAGAGACACCTGACCAGCGATCAAAAAGAAAAGTCCACCGACAAAAGTCTGGATTGAAAAGAAAATTCCCATTTTGTCCATTCCATAGCCTAAAGCCCTAAGGTAAAAGGGCATTATGAATATGGAAAACTGGAGGAACAACTGGCCTGCTGCATTGGCTGCTATTAACAATTTTGCATCTCTGTTGTAGCTCCCAAGCATGGTTGAATTATATATCATAGCGTTTATAAGCTTATCGAAATGAAGCAGAAAAGCTTAAATACACTCCAGAGATGCCCTAAACAGCTAAAATAAGAAGAGCCATTTTAATCCGTGCTACAATCAGAGCGCGGTAAAATAAGTACTTCCAGACTACAGAAGGACTTAAATTGTATTGTCTTAAAGAATTTTAAGAGGCTAACTCAAGTTTTTTAATAGATTAACCAAGGTCAGCAGAGAAATGCCAACAAATACCCCTTTGAGGTACTTGGGATCCATTTTAAGAGCAGTCTTAGCACCTAGCCATGAACCAATAATGACGGGCAACATAAGAAGCATCCCAATAGAATAATCCACACTGCCGTTTTTTGCATAGTTTATGAACGCAACAAAGTTGTTAAAGAAGATAATTACCTTTGCCATTGCGTTTGCCCTCAAAATGTCTACCCTAAAGAACATCCTCAGGAGAGAGATTACTACAAGGGTAGAGGCTATTCCCAAAACACCTATGTAGATGCCAATTGCCAGTCCCACAATGGATTGAGACAGCTTTCCACTAAGCATAGGCTCCCCTTGTGGCGCTTTTAATGTAAAATATGTCCCTATTATAAGAAACACCATCACTACAAAATTTGAGGCCTCCTCAGAAATACTCAGCAAGAAAACACTACCAATGTAGGAGCCAAGCAGAGAAAAGAGCACAATAGTTAAAGCTGTCTTTAGATTTAAAATGCCTGCTTTAAGGTATGTGAGAGAAGACACAAGTGTTAATGCCGCAATAATCATCTTTAATGTTCCAACAGCAGTTTTTGCGGGAATATTGAAGAGTGTGAGGATAAATAAGGTTATTAAACTCCCTCCGCTCATCAAAGAACCTATAAAACCTCCGAGCCCCACCATAAGTAAGAGAAGGACTTCTTCCATACTAGCTCGCCAGAAACACTTTTGGCATAGAAAAATAAAAAGCTTTATATGAGTTTTTATAACTCAGATAGTGCGATGATGAATGAATCCAATGCTGAAGAGATGATTGACCCCAGAGTGGCTGAGCGTGAAAAAATGGAAAGCGAACTTAAAAAGCTAAACGAAAATATGGCAAAACTCTCTAAGCAAGTAGATGAGATACAAGAAGAGTTAGATAAGAAAAACAAACCCGATAAACTTGGATGGGATGATGTGGTCCAGGAGATTATCGGTGCAATGACATTTTCCCTTCCGTTCCTTTTTACCGAGGAAATCTGGGACATAGCAAAAACAATAGACATATGGCGAACACTTGCTATCTTTCTGATGACCCTCTTAATGGCTTACCTTTTTATTTCAAAAGCCAAACTCTCAAACATCGCAAAAGAAGAATGGCACCACATACCTAAAAGATTGCTCACCGTTACGGCTGTCTCTTACATGACTTCAGTCCTTTTGATATACCTATACGGCATAGCCAATATTGCAAACTTTTCATTGGGACAATACATCAGCGCCACAATCATTGTGAGTACCTTTGCAGTTATAGGGGCTATAGCTGTTGATCTGGTGAAGTAGATGATAATAGTTACTGGAGACAGATACGATGAAGCTCTAACGGATAGAAATTTTGAAAAAATTTTATTCCCAGAGTATGGAAAAAACAGAGAAAAACTTAGGGAATTCGTTAATAAGCTAAAGGGCGACGAAGTGATTGTAACCGCAAGCTTGGAGCTTATTGATCTCATACTGAAGAAATTTCAAGGGGAAGGACATGTCTTAATTTACTCAAACACGGGTAAAGGGTTAACCTTCAAAGAAGCTTATGAGCTGAGGAAGTACCTTGATTTTGATCTGAGAGGGGCAGAGATAACAAACACAGAAAAAGTGAGCGTTCTCTTCTGTGAAGGGAAGACCGATTCAAAGTTCTTTAAAGCAAGCTATAAGAAGATCTTTGGCTTTAAAGAGGCCAGAGAAGTTCCTCCTAATTTAGTGCTAATTGAAAAGCTTTTCGAAAGAGACAACTACGAGCTAATAAAGAACAACGGATACATTGCCATAATCCCCAGTGAAGGGAACGCCGGAGTAATAAGAAATCTTGGGAACTTCTTGAGAGCAATGGAAGTTTTTGAATTTCATGTTGGGAAAATAGGCATTGCAATTGACATAGATGAAAGCAAAAAAGTCGTGATGGATTCCATAATAGGCAAGCTCTCATCCTTCAAGTATAGTAAAACCAAGGCAGGTTTTAAAGTTGGAAAAACTGAAGTCATTCCCCTCTTAATCGGGAGCAAGATAGACCTCGGCCCCTGTGTGGAGTGGCAAAAGCCAACGATTGAAGACTTTATGCTGGCGATTTTAGAAGGTGACAAAACTTTCAAAAAGCTGGAGAGAGCCATCAACATTTTATGCATAGACTTAAAGCGAAAATTGAAACCAAAAGAGGTTATTTATTTAGCAATGGCTGCCAAGAAGTTTTGGGGAAACCTTGAGGGCTTTTACGAGATGAGTATAATGAGAACCCCAAAGTGGAAGGTCGAGAAAGTCCTAAAAGAAAGCAAAATATATGAGAAGATGGAAGCGCTCTTACCATCTCTCTAAAAGGTAGTCTTTCTCCTTCAAGAATGTCTCCGCTCTTTTCAGAACTAGTTTTTCTGCCTCTTCTGTTGTCATGTCCTTTGTTTTTTCCACGAAGTCTGCGGTTTTTGCAAAGTAGAGAGGCACTAAAGGTTCGGCATTTTTGAGTATTCCGTTTTTATATGCCACTGCCCCATCAAAGAGAACGTGGCTCCATAGGACGTCATCGAAGTCGAACGTTCTTAGTGCCTCTTTAACTTCCTCAAACGTTTCTTTTGAGAGTGCCCTCTCCAAAATCTCCTTATTTTCCTCAAAAAGATTCCTTGCCCTTTCTTTTAACAGGTCTAAGCTGACTTTGACAGGCTCTGGTTCTCTAACTTCCATCTCTCCGAAAACCGGAACCGGTTTTATATCCCTAACGTTTTTCCATTTATCCTCATACTTTTGCATCAGCATAAATAGAGTTCCCACGACTTGGTTGAACATTGGGCCTAGAGAAGCTGCTGGATCCTTTGGATCGTGAATTTTAACTCCCAGCGCTGTCTGGATAACTTTAAAGCCTTCCGCTATTGCAGTAGTGGTCAGAAATATGTCCACTCCAAACCTTGCTACATCGCTTTTCCAAATTTCTTCATCGCCAAGATAGGTGTCTATAAGCTCTGCGCTGATTCCAAAGTCTCCTCCTATTGGCTGTCTGACGTTGTATCCGTAGAGAGAGGCTGTCATTGGGTACGCTATGTTGTTGGTTATTGTCCCGTCATATTTGTGCCTTAAATACAGTGGGGCAACGAAGTGATAGCCCTCTTCAATTGGCTTGGCGAATTTGTAAATCCACTCTGGAGTTATGCTCCTTAGGTCACTATCGACAAACACCACTGCATCGGCTCCTTCTTCCCTTGCTATCTCTAAGACCTCTTTCATGGCACTGCCTTTTCCTGGTATTGGCCACTTGTAAACCAAGCTCCTTACTTCAACGCCTTCAGGGACTGGAGTTTTCATGACAACTTCTCTTGTACCATCTTTACTCCCACCGTCTGAATTGATAATTAAACCTCCCCCAAAATACCTTTTTAGTCCTTCTGCGGCTTGTCTAACGACGTATCCAATTGTATCAGCGTTGTTATAGCTTGGAATACCTACAATGACTTTCATTGCCCATCACCAAAATACAACCATTCATAGTGGTTTAAAATGAAAAATGCTTAAATACCTTTTGGTATTTAATAACCATGAGGGATTCCCCATGGGGAAGCTGAAAGTTGGAATAATAGGATGCGGAAATATATTCAATTTAGCCCATAAAAACGCCCTCAAAAACCTAAGGGAAATAAAAGTCATCGCTTGCATGGATATAAAGGAGAAAAAGGCAAAAGAAGCTGCAAAAGAGTTCAATGCAAAACCGTACACAAGTTTAGATGAGTTCCTCGATTTAGATTTAGACGTTGTTGAAATCCTAACCCCCACTTACACTCACGCTGAACTGGCCATAAAAGCCCTAAAAAGCGGTAAGCATGTGATTGTAGAAAAACCCATAGCTCTTACAACTGAAGAAGCTCAAAAGATGATAAAAACCGCAGAAAAGGAAGAATTATGGCTTTTGGTTGGTCATACCAGAAGATTCGACAAGAGATGGGTGCAGATAAAGGAAGTGATAAAAAAGAGAAACATAGTACCGATGCAGATAAGAAAAGCGGAAGTTCAAAGACTGCCGTTTCCAGAGACTGCATGGTACTGGAAGCCCAATAAAGGAGGAGGGGTTGCAATAGACCTAGGAGTCCATGTTACAGATTTTCTCAGGTGGTACTTCGAGAGTGAGCCTGTAAAAATCCTTGGAATTGGAAAAGCCATAAGAAAAGAGGCAAAGGTAAATGGAACATATGACCACTTTTTGATGATGATACAGTTTGAAGGGGGCAAAACCGGATTAGCAGAGGTAAGCTGGGCTTACTCTTATCCAGCCCGCTATGGGGTCTTTTACCACCACCTAGATATCCTAGGAAAGAACGGAAGGATAAGATACACCCCCCTAGACACACCGGTTGTTGGAGTGGTAAAGAGCCACTTTGAGATGCCGCGCTTTTCACCATTGCTCTCAGCATTTCCTGAGGCATTTGAAACCGAGCTGAGACACTTTTTCAGAGTAATAATGGGAGAGGAAGAACCTTCAATAACTGCAAAAGACGCATTAATAGCCCTTCAAATGGCAGAAATAGCGATAGAATCAGCAAAGAGAGAAGAGCCCTTGGAGTTTAAGGGGGTGGTAGAATGATAAATGTTGGGATAATCAGCTACGCTCATCCCCATGCGCTTAGGTATGGAGCAACTTTTGCCTCCAATCCAAAAGCAAGGCTCTACGCAATATCTGGTGACGGAGCAAACAGAGACGTGGCTAAGTCAGAGGCAGAAAAGCTGAAGGCAAAATTTTACCAAAACTACGAAGTCCTCCTCAAAGACAATAAGGTAGACGCCGTGTACATAGCAATTGAAACCTATAGACATAAAGAGGTTGCCATAAGAGCTGCCGAAGAAGGGAAGCACATACTTTTAGAAAAGCCCATTGCTTTAACTCTTGAAGACGCCGATGAAATTATTAAAGCAGCTAAAAAAGCCGATGTAAAACTCATGGTTCCCTTTAATCCAAGGTTCACAACGCCTCTTAGAAAGGCAAAAGCAATGATAGAAGCCGGGGAGATAGGAGATCTGGAGTACATATATTCAATCTCGGAGTACGTAAAGCCCCCAATATTCCTTGAAGGCTTGGATATGAGCTGGTTCTTAGACGTTAAAAAAGCAGGCGGCGGTGGATTTATGGACACTGCACCACATGGGATAGATTCTCTTCTCTGGCTTACAAACAGCGAACCAAAGAGCGTTTACGCGGACATTGGCTCAAAAATATATGGATTCCCGGTAGATGATATAGGCACTGCGGTGCTTAGATTCAAGAATGGGGTCATGGCAGTTCTAAACGCTGGATGGGGCAATCCGAAGGGATACTCATATGGACTGGAAATCAAGTACTACATACTCGGAAAGGAGGGATTCCTTGATGTCAGAACTGCATATCCCGACTTTACCGTGTATCAAGACAGAGCGGAAAAGATATACTGGGAGAGAGCCGATGTCAATGGCATAGTGAACTCATTCTTAGAATCGATAATAGAAGACAAAGAGCCACCAATAACTGGAGAAATCGCCAAAAAGAACCTAAAGATAATTCTAGCCGCTTATGAGTCTTCAAAAACTGGAAAAGTTATCAAACTCTGAGTTTCCATTTTCACATTTTAAATACAACTACAAAAAGTGGTTTATATCACAAGATTTATATATTTTGAGTTAGCAAAATTAGGATGAGCAATTCAGAGGTGATAAGGCATGAGCCGAAAGGTAAGGTTGGCAGGAGTTTTGGTTTTGGTTCTTTTAGGAGCGATAGTAAGTGGGTGCATTGGGGGGCAACAAACCACAACACAAACTACCCAAACAACCACCGAAAAAGTCACAGTAACATGGCTTTCAACACAGCTAAACCCCCCAGAGGAGAGGGCTTTTGTACAGGAGCAATTAGTTAAAGAGTTTAAGGATCAAACGGGAATTGATGTAAACTTTGTACCTATCAGCTATACCGATCTAGCTACAAGACTTGAGGCGGAGGAAAAAGCAGGTAAGGTAACTATCGATCTGATAGCCGATCTCCACGGTGGATTGGACTTCTTCGCTTCCAAGGGATGGCTTGAAGACCTAAGCGGAAGAAAACTTGAAGGAAGAACCTTCATAAGCACCTTTGAGAAATATGCAACCATAAACGGAAAGAAAGTTTACATCCCATGGATGAGTGCCACCTATGTAATGGTGGTAAACAAGAAAGCCTTTGACTACCTTCCAGCAGGACTTACAAAGGAAGACGTTATGAAGGGAACTGAGAAGTGGACATACGATGCTCTTCTTGAATGGGCCAAGAACTTGAAGGAAGCCACTGGCCAACCACAGCTCGGCTTCCCAGCTGGACCAAAGGGTCTCTTGCACAGATTCCTCCACGGTTACATCTACCCAAGCTTTACCGGCTACCAGGCTAAGAACTTCGACAGTCCAGAGGCTGTAGAAATGTGGAAATACCTTAGAGAGCTCTGGCAATACGTCAACCCAGCAAGTACAACATGGGACGCTATGGGTGAGCCACTCCTTAGAGGGGAAGTTATGATCGCCTGGGATCACACCGCAAGAATAAAGAACGCAATAGAAACCAACCCAGATCAGTTCGTAGTAGTCCCAGTTCCAAGGGGACCAAAGGGAAGAGGATTCATCCTTGTAGTTGCCGGATTGGCAATTCCAAAGAACGCTCCTCACCCAGATGAAGCATGGAAGTTAATTGATTACCTCACAAAGCCAGAAACACAAGTAAAGATCCTTGAGAACGTTGGATTCTTCCCAACAGTCCAAGAAGCAACGGGAGCTATCCCAAGTGGACCACTCAAGATACTCGCCGAAGGTGTTGCAGCTCAATCTGCAACTCCAGATGCGGTAGTAGCAATGATTCCAAACCTCGGTGAAAAGGGAGGACAGTTCACAAACGCTTACAGAACTGCCTTTGAGAGAATTGTTCTCAAAGGTGAAGACCCAGAAGCAGTAGTTAAAGAACTCGGTCCACAAGTAAAGCAGCTCTTCCAAGAGATGGGACAAGAGATTCCATGAGGGAGGTACCATGAAGGTTAAATCCTCCTACATTCCTTATTTTTTAATTTTACCTGCATTTGCGTATCTGCTGTTTTTTGTTGGGTATCCTCTTGTTCAAGCCCTCTATACTGCGTTTACCCAAAACGGACAATTCTCCCTTGCAACTGTTAGAAAAACATTTGCCGATCCTTATTTTTGGGATGCCTTAAAATATACCATAGCCCTTGCGGGAGTTATTGTCCCAACTCAAGTTGGGTTAGCCCTTATATTGGCCCTTGCTGTTAATAGGGCGTTTAAAGGGAAAGATTTTACTATTTATGCCCTCACGATCCCGTTAACTATAAGCGATGTAGCTGCGGGTTTGATATGGTATTCCATGCTTTCCCCAAGCGGATTTTTGAATAAGCTTCTTCTGAATATTGGACTTATCCATCAGCCCATCTACTTTTTTGGGTATCAATATCGTCATATGGAATTTTTGGCTATTGTTTTAGCCGAGCTTTGGAGGGCAACCTCAATAGTTTTTGTTATAATTCTCGCCGGGCTTCAGATGATAAGCCACGAGTATCTAGAGGCAGCAGAGGTCTTTGGAGCAGATTACTGGACAAGGCTGAGGAAGATAGTGATTCCCCTCTTAAAGCCAAGCATCCAGAGTGCTTTGATAATCAGAACCCTTTTCGCAATGCAGATATTCGGTATTGTGTGGATTCTAGCCGGAAGAGACATTCCGATTCTAGCTGGAGAAGGCTTTTACAGACTAACAGAACTCAAAGAATACGATGTAGCATCCATCTACGCCTTGGTAATAGCGGGGCTTTCAATACTGCTTGGAGCACTCTATATTAAGTTCATGAAGGCCGAATACCTGGAGGTGAGAAGATGAACGACGAAACAAAGTTCATGCTAAAAAGGCTAGCCTTCTATACGTTTATTTTTACTGTGGTCGCTTGGATAATAATCCCAATAATAATCTCAACACTCTATGGCTTCGCACTTCCCAGAGATTACTATGACCCCAAGAAGATCTTCCCAACAAGCTTCACAGTAAAATACGTTAAAACCCTTCTTTTCACACTCGGGGCGTTAGATGGTATTAAGAACAGCGTTATTGTGGCATTAATCACAATAGCCATAAGCTTTGCCCTTGGAATTCCTGCTGGTTATGCAGTTGCAAAGTTTATCTTCCCCGGAAAGGACACCATAAAGCTGTCTATAGTGGCTCTTAGAATGTTCCCAATACCTGTAATGGCAATTCCCCTCGTAATCCTTTATATAAAGCTCAACCTCATCGATACCCTACTAGGAGTTGCACTCGCCCATACGGCAATGGCGCTTCCCTTTGTAGTGCTAATAACCTCAAGCATCTTTGCAGGTGTTTCAACTGAGCTTGAGGAAGCCGGCATGGTGTTTGGACTTACAAGACTAGGCTCGTTCTTTAGAATTACCCTGCCCTTAGCATTACCAGGTTTAGCGGCTGCAGCTATGTTCACCTTCGTCATGTCGTGGAACGAGGTTTTTGTAGCGTCAATTTTAACTCTCTCCCACAGAACGTTACCAGCCCAAATTCTGTCAATAATGGCTGGAGCGAGCGGAGGGGCAGCACCAGATTACTACAAGTTCGCAGCGGCATTCATCATGATAATACCCGCTATAACGTTCATATTCTTTGCTAGGAAGTATCTGGTAACAATGTGGGGTATAACACTAAAATGAGGTGTGAAAAATGGTGGAAGTCAGGCTTGAGAACCTCAAGAAGTATTTTGACAACGGAAAGGTAAAGGCTGTTGATGGAATAAACCTAACCATAAAAGACGGAGAATTCCTCGTACTCCTCGGACCGAGTGGCTGTGGAAAAACGACAACACTTAGGATGATAGCAGGCTTAGAAACACCAACAGATGGAAAGATATGGTTTGGAGACAAGGACGTTACTTACCTTCCCCCCAAAGACAGAAACATATCGATGGTTTTCCAGAGCTATGCCGTATGGCCCCATATGACGGTTTACGACAACATAGCATTCCCATTGAAGATTAAGAAGTATCCAAAAGAGGAGATAGACAAAAAGGTCAAATGGGCTGCGGAACTACTCCAAATAGAGGAGCTTCTCGATAGGTATCCTGCCCAGCTCAGTGGTGGGCAGAGACAGAGAGTTGCCGTTGCAAGGGCAATAGTGGTTGAGCCAAATGTTTTACTCATGGATGAGCCACTCTCCAACCTCGATGCAAAGCTCAGAGTTGCAATGAGGGCAGAAATCAAGAAACTCCAAACAAAGTTAAAGGTCACCACAATATATGTTACCCATGATCAAGTTGAGGCCATGACAATGGGCGATAGGATAGCGGTGATGAACCAAGGAAAGCTCCTTCAAGTCGGGCCTCCAACGGAGGTTTATTTGAAGCCAAACTCAATATTCGTTGCAACATTCATAGGCGCTCCGGAGATGAACCTACTTGAGGTAAGTGTTAAAGAGAAGGACGATTCCATTATCCTAGAAGGAGAAGGGTTCGAAATTCCACTTTCAAGGGACTTTAAAGAGCTCCTAGAGAAGTACATAGACAAAACAGTTGTCTTCGGTATAAGACCTGAACACATGACCATAGAAGGCGTCTCATCTCTAGAGCACGTGAAGAGAAGCACAACAATAGAGGGAACAGTTGACTTCATTGAGGCTCTAGGAACAGATACGATTGTCCATGCCAATATAGGAAACGGACAAATCATAAAGGTAAAGCTCCCAGGACATATACCCCTTGAGGTCGGGAGTAAGGTTAAAATAGTGATTGACTTGGATAACATCCACGTATTTGACAAGAACACTGAAAAAGCCATAATATGAGGGAAAGTAAATGGAGGAAGGCGAGCTCAAGGCGCTCTTGAAGGAGTTGGGATTGAACAAATATGAGGTCAATGCATACCTTACTTTAATCAAGCAAGGACCCCTCACAGCGGGCGAGCTCGCCTCCCTCTCAAAAGTCCCTCAGCCAAGGATATACGACGTTGTGCGGAGTTTAATGGGCAAGGGCTTTGTTGCAGTAACAAGTGAAAGACCAAAGAAGATAGTTCCACTCGATCCAGAGAAAGTTCTAGGAGCAATGGAGAAGAGCTACCTGAAAAAGGTAGAGCTTGCAAAAAAAGAATTAAAAGCCATGTACAACCCCCATGAAAGTCACAGAGAAGTAATAGTGGTAAAAAGCAAAACAACCTTGGAGAACTACATAAAGGAGGCAATAAAGAACGTCAAGTACCATCTCTCCCTTGCAATCCCCTCACAGCTTTTGGAAAAAGTAGCACCACTTCTAAAGACAAAAAGCAGGGAAGTTACAATTGACCTATTTGTGTACGGAGAAAAAGAAGTTCCAAAAATCGCAGATAAAATCAGGGTAAGAGAAGTAGAAGACCCAATAATACTAATACAGGACAAGGCATTAGGCATTTATGCCCCTCCCGAAGCCTTCAAATCAAAAGAGCAAACAATAAAGGGCTACGCCTTAATAATAAAAGACAAAAACCTTCTTTTCATGCTCGATAGATATTTCTACCATGCACTGTGGCCCACTGGGGAACTAATTTACAAGAAGAAAGGGAAGATAAAACTTCCAAAGAGTTACATACACATCAGGTCCCTTGTGGAGGACATAAGAGACCACAACCTAATCGGGAGCGAAATAGAAGTGCACGGAAAGTTCGTGAAGAGTCGAGAGCCTGTTCATTTGACTGGAAAGATAATCGACTTCTTCGAAAGTGAAGGAAAGGTAATCTCAAACATAACCATCGAGACAAAAGATGGAAAAAGGTACGTAGTGGGGGGATGGAATGCATCCTTAGAGGACATTGAAGCCGATTTAATGATTCTTAAAGGCTAAATTATGAGTGATACCAGGTCTCTTATTGCCTTTTCTGGATCTTTGGCTTTTGTGACACCGCTTGCCAAGAGAACTCCAACCGTCCCCAATTCTAGAGCCTTCTTAACATCCTCTCCAGTTGAGATACCAGCTCCAGTAAGAACCTTAACATCTGGGTTTACCTTCTTAACAAGCTCCACCGTGTTGGTTATTACCTCAGGCTTTGCCTTACTAACCGGGATTCCAGTGCCGATCAGCTCTGGAGGCTCAACAGCAACGTAATCCGGATTTAGAGCGGCAACTGCCGCGCTAACTGCAGGGTTGTTGCTGCAGACCATTGTCATTAAGCCAACTTCCTCAGCCCTTCTTATTGCAGCCTCCAAATCCGCGAGGATCATTCTGTTTTCAGAGTGGTTGAGTAAAGTCCCAACGGCTCCGGCCTCTTTTACTGCCTCCGGCAAAACGTGGCCTGTATGACTGCCGGGCTTTATTGGATCTATGTGCTGAGCAAAAACCGGAATTTCAACTTCTTGAGCGATTCTATAAAGATCGACCAACTGTGGTGCCACGACTATTGTTATTCCGGTTTCTTTGTAAACTTTTTCTGCCGCCTTGGCTATTTTTAAAGCCCTCTCTCCGGTGGCCTCAATATACGTCTTAAAATTTATGGCTATAATCGGCTCCTTCAACATCTTTACCACCTCTTTTTTAGACAAGACAAAGTGAAAAATTAAAGCGTCCAATCAACTCCTAAAATTCTGCTGTATTCTGCCAAAACCCTTCTAAGGTACTCCTTTGCTGTCACAACTTTGTCTTTCTTAAACTGCTCTGCCCATCTTTCGTTGCCAAACTCCTCGGCTCCTTTTGCAACAAGATCTATAACTCTCATTGAATCCCAGAAAACTGGTTCATAGCCAGCCTTTTTGAGGAAATTGACAAGTTTTCTTATTGTTTTCTTGGCTTGTTCTTCCATGTCTACATTCTCTCCATAAGCTTCCATGAAGAGTGCCTTCAATACAGGCTTTGCCCATCCGCGGTGGAACCTGCACCAACCAACGTTGTCATACCAGTATTCATAAAGGGCATTGGCGACTATCTTATTTGCAAGCTCTTCAGGCTCAAGGAATACTCCAAACTGATAGAAAGTCCAGTAGCGACCTTGGATTGGTAAAGGAATGTAGTTCCCAATAGCCCAGTACATAGTGGGTACCATCTCCCCGTTTATTCCTATGGGTGTGTAAACTCCATAGTCTTTGAAGCTTTCCCCATAGCTCAGTCTGTCCTTAAACTTCTCATCGAGTACCTCACTAGCTCTCCTTATACCTTCCCCAATTATCTTAGCAATTTCCGTTTCAGCAAAAGCAACCCTATGGGCTAATTCAGCAACAAGCTTGGCATTCTTTTCACTAGTCTCAACGGGCTTTAAGAGAAGAGAATCCTTATCAAATTCGGGTTTGTCGCTAATTCCAACTTCTTCTGGCTTGAGCAAACCTCTATAGACCAGTTCCAAAACCCATGCAACAGTACCTCCAAAGCTGATGGCATCAAACCCCATAGCATCAACGGCGTGAACGCTTATATCACTTGCCCTAAGGGTTATTACACCGCTTAAAGGCCCGTTAGCTTCTCTCGGCTCGTACTCTATGTGGTGACCGTTGGCGTATTTCTTACACACCACTGGACAGGGTTCCCCACAGTTAGTCCAGTTTTTGGGTTCTATTGCCTCTTTATTAAAGGGCTCCCAGTAGTATTTCATTATGTTCTCGTGGATTTTAATACGCTCTTCTTTTGGGATATATGGCATCTGCCAGTTGAGTATGGGCACGAAATCTCCCTCGGCTGGATAGTTCCCTCCAAAGGTTCCTCCCGTCTTGAGCTTGGGATTGTATCTATATTTCACAGTTTTTTCCGATATGACTTCATTCATAGGTTTCTTGTGAATGCCCTCCACTATCGGCTTTGCCACCCTTATATTGCTTATGTCCTCTTTTGGGAACTTCTTCCTTGCCTTTCCTCCAAATATTATGGCAACAACGTTATGAGCCCTCAACAAAACGCTCCCAGTTCCTCCCCTAGCAGCCCAATCCTCACTTCCGACAACTCTTTTGCCGTTTCTCAAAGTTTGAGAGAACACTGCTCCCATATGTGTATTTAGAGAAGCAGGCCCAACACAAGCTATTCTATACTCCATTCCATCAAACTTCTCATGGAAGTTATCTATGAGGTATTGAGTGAGAGCATAAACTCCCTCTTCCCCTTTGTAATCCTTCCATATTTCGATTACCTTTTCAAGCTCTATCTCGTGGAGCTCAACATTCAGGTTTTCTCCGTCATTGGAAAGCACTATCACTGTGGGCTTTTCCCTTTTGCCCTCAAGAACCACAAAATCTACTCCAACCCTCTGAAACTGATAAGCCGCACCACCTATAGTTGATGGGAAAACCCCTCCGTACTGGGGTGATCTGTAAACAAAAGTCATCCTATGAGAACCAGGGAGACAGGAACCAGCAAAAGGTCCTTTTCCAAAAATCATGACGTTCCTCGGATCATAGGGATTCTTGAGCTCGTGGGTTTTATAAACTTCATCGTGCAAGTACAAGGCATAATCAATTATGCCATAAATACCCTCTCGCTCAAATTCTTCACTTTCAACTTTCTTTTCATCGAGGTTTATCTTAAGCACTGAAAACCTCATATCCCTCCCTCCCATATCACTCTGGGTGTTATGTAAAAGAGCAAATTATTTAAGATTTTTGGATAATGCAAGTGAATTTCATAGATTCTTTAGAACCAAAAAAGAAAATTAGCAAAGGAAGATCAAACCGGCTCAAATCTGTCCTTAAGCTTCTCTAAAACACCTGGCAAAGTTGTGTATTCCATCTCCTCAAGCGGTAGGCGATGTGGTTCAAAGGGTCCATGTCTCCTTATGTAATCTGCAATCTCCAATGCCTTCTTTCTTGCCTCATCAAATGCCACATCCTCAAAGAGGTCAACCGGACCTATCAGCTTTCCATCCTTGTTGATCTGCCATCCTAACGCTACAACCCTTGGAGGTCCATCGAATCTTGAGGGAGTTGCATACTTGAGGGGAACGGGCATTATTGGGCCGTTGTGACTTCCTCTCATCCATCCACTCACAAGGTGCGGGAATGCAAATGGCTCCAAGACTTCTCCAAGGGCAGGAAGACCACTTTGAGCCCTTACTATTGCCACTGGGTCGTCTTTTCCTACGTATTCGCCAGCAATTTCGTAAAGCTTTTCGGTGCTTATAACGGCAACCGGCTCATCTTCGGGAAGCTTGTGCCCTTTCTTTGGATACACGCGCTTTATTACGTATCTTGACTTTGCACCTATCAGTGCTAAAATGTCGTAAAGCTCCTCCGGCGAGTTCATAATAACTCTCTTGTGCTCCTTTATATCCCATATCTCAAATCTAAAGCCCATGTGCATGTGGGGATCAATGACCAGTCCAGCAGTGTTGAAGGGATCGGCAAACATTCTAAAGATCGGCAGGTTGAATGCTCCCGGCTCTGTCTTATCCATGTGGAATGTAACGATAGGCTCGCTTTTTCTTAGGGTAATCTCCATCTCGGCCACTCCTGGGCCCATTCCTCTAACGTTCCCACTGAAGGCATCTTTAAGTAAATCCTGACCAGCTCCGTAGAGACCGAGTTCTTTTGCTATCTCAGTTGCTTCTTTAAACACGTTCCAAGCTAGACCGTGTATTTTCTCACTGTCAACACCGTGCTTATGCGTCATGATAAGCTGCAAATCATCACCGCAGTATGTGGCGTAGAAATCAATTATTGTCCCTTCCTCTTTTGCCTTACCCAAAAGCTCATTAGCCTTCTCGATAAGGGCTGGATGAACCTTGCAGTGTCCCGGCCATCCGCCAATATCAGCCTTTATCACGCTGATAGTTATCTTTTCTCCAACTGCCATGTGACATCACCAATAATACGTTTACTTTCGATCTTATAAAATTTTACCACCATAAAATATATCACTCCCAATGATACCAAAGAAGAAAAGGGTAAAAGGTTCAGCAGATATCAGTCCAGCCGAATTCCTCTTTTGCGACCTTTATAAGTTCTTTAAGCTCTTCTTTCTTGATGTTAACGCTGCTTACAGCACCCACAAGGGCTATAATGCCATGAACCTCTTCCTGCACCTGAATGACATCGTCACTTATCTTTGTAACCTTAAGCTCCCTTCTGGCAACTTCCTCCTCCGTAATCCTAAACTTATCCTCCCCAATTTTTACGTGCTTTATCTCGGTCATGGATATCCCTCAAATAATATACGCTCTCAAATCTGATAAGCTTTCCTATTGTGATTTCTGTGCATATGCACAAACTTTATATGCATCAAACTTCATCCATTTTTGGTGATGTACATGAGAATTGCAATACCCGCCGAGGATAACAGGGGCTTAGAAAGCAACGTAAGTAGGCACTTTGGAAGGGCTGAGTACTTTGTTTTTGTTGATGTTGAAGAGGGAAAAACAAAGAACGTAGAGGTTGTTGAAGTGCCCTTTGATGAACATAGCCCAGGAGATTTGCCAAACTTTATCAAGGAACACAATGCCGAGGTAGTTCTAGCTTACGGAATGGGGAGGAGAGCAATAGACTACTTCAACCAGCTTGGCATCGAAGTTGTTACCGGAGCTTATGGAAAGATCAAGGATGTTGTTGAGGCATTTATTCACCAAGTTCTCGAAGTAGACCCTTACTGGAAAGAGAAGATAGAAAGGGAAAAGGAGCACAAAGGAGAGTGTGAAGAAGGGTGCAAATGATCACTTTTTAATACTTTTTAATACAGTGTTAGAAAATAAAAATATCACACAATCATTCCCTCAGAAGCCCCTTGATTATAAGCTCCGCTGCTTCCTCTTCGCTCAGGCCTTTCGCCATTAGCTGCATGAGCTGAGCCTCGTTTATCCTTCCTATCGAAGCCTCATGGGTGAGTTCAGCTTTGTCGTTCTTTACCCTCAGGAGTGGAACCGTTTGGACGTCTGCATTCCCTTTAACTATCTCGTGACATTCTACATGACCTTTTGCATAGTCTCCGAGACCGTAGGCTTCATTTATTACATTTGCCCTTGCATTATCAAACGCTATGACCGTAGTCTTCAGGTTTGCCCGCGAGTGATTCCCACTCAAATACGCAATCTCCTTAACCTCAACAGAATCGTCTTTAACAGCCTTTACCTTGGAAACAAGTTCCGCCACAGCATAATCATCCAGTTTAACCTCCATTTCAAGCTTAAGCTCTCTGGCACGATGCTTTGTTAGAGAAAACTTCCCAGTATACCTCCCTTTTCTCCCAACTTCAACCTCTGTTTTGCTGATCATTCTCACTCCTTCTCCGTGCACGTGCTCGTCTTCATAAACAACCTGAGCACCTTCATCAATTTTGATCTTTGCATACGCATCATGGGTGAAATTCTTTGCATAGGGAAAGATGCAGTGGGAGAGGAATTTAACCTTTGAGGCTTTTCCCACTGTTATGTCAAAAACAACCTTCTGATAGCCCTCATTTTTTAGAAATCCTGTGCACAGATGGATTGGGAAGGGGAGTTCAACATTATCTTTGATTTTTATGCTTGCTTTTACCCCGTTTTCTATCTCCTCTCCAACTATTTCAACGCCCTCAACGTTGTTTAATCCGACTATTTTTTCTCCGCTTATTATTATCGCCGCTATCCTATCGCCGAAGAGAGATGTATCGAGGCCTTCTTTTTCATAAATCTCTACCAACGCTTCGTATTCTTTCACTCTATCTACTTTAATGACCATCGCTCACCACTTCCAAAAGTGGACACTTACCACAGGCTCTCTTGTAGTATTCAACTACCTCATCTGAAAATCCCTTTCTAATGACTTTTCCACCACACACAAAGTAGCTGAACTCTGTCTTCCTTGCAATGTCCTCATGATGGGTGATTAAGATCACAGTTGTGCCAATCCTCCTCAGGTGATCCAAAATATCATCTATTAACTCTCCCGCCGTTATGTCCAGTCCAGAATCGGGTTCATCAAGGATCGCATATTTTGGCTTTAGGAGAAGGATAGAGGCAAGTTCAACTCTCTTTCTTTCCCCTCCGCTGAGGCTTTTATCAACAAACCTGGAATGATAGAGCTCATACGGTAAGCCAACTACCTCAAGAACTTCCCGCACTTCCTCTTTATCAACGCTCAATTTTCCTCCCAGTGTGAGATACTCCTCAACCGTAATTCCATCGTAGCGTGCCGGCTCCTGCCAGAGCAGGGTAATCCCGAGCTTAGCCCTCTCCGTTATGCTAAGGGGAGTTATATCTCTCTCATCCAGCAGAACTTTGCCTTCAGTTGGCTTTATAACCCCCATTAGAATGTAGGCTATAGTTGATTTCCCGGCCCCATTAGGGCCTAGGATAGAATAGCTCATGCCTTCCTTAAACCTCATGTTGATCTCTTCCAGTATTTTCCTGCCGTTTATTGAGTAGGTCACGTTTCTCAGGAGCAGCATGTGTATCAAAGAAGTCTCATGTGAATGGAATTTAAAGTTTTCTGGACAGCTTTGCCCAAAACTCTTGGTTGAGAACCAAAACATGTGAAAAAGATTTTAAATGAAAAAATTTTAATATGAATGGTGGTCGAAATGAGCGAAGAAGTTAAGATGGAAAAGCTTCCTAAATTTCTGCCCAGCTGCCACAAAGAAGCTGAGAACCTCGACATAATCTTTACATGCTCCGGAGCAGCAAGTGTAGGAAAAATAGGCCATGAGGTTGGGGTTTTGCTAACCAATGCCGGCCAAAATGCAAGGCTCTGCTGTACAACTGCCGTTGCTGCCGGCTCGGAAATGCACCTCAACATAGGAAGAAGGGCAAAGAAAGTAATCGTCATAGACGGCTGTCCGATGAAGTGTGCAACCAAGGTTATGGAGAAAGCTGGGATAAAAACAAACCACAGCTTTACCGTTACGGACTTCGGAATAGCCAAGCAGCCAACCCTCGACATAAGCGATGAAGATGTTCTCAAAGTCGCTCTGGCAATAGCGGAGAAGGTTGGAATGAAACTCAACGTTAAATCTTAGGTTGAGAACCTTTACATTTGAAAATCTTTTTAAGTGAACTTTTTCTCATTTATGCTGGTGATGCATATGAAGGGTCTTATACTCTGTGTTTGCCAGGGCACGTGCCCATCTTTCCAGAAGATGAACGTGTTTGAGATTTTAAACCACTTCAGAAGGGAGAAGAAAGTTGACTTTGTCGCTCTGCACCCACAGCTCTGCGCTACGGATGGAGATAACTTCTGGAGGGCTTTGCTTAAGAACGGGGAGAACATAGAGAAGCTCTTTGTTGCTGGGTGCGATCCAGTTATGCAGAAGAAGATGTTTGGCTGGACGTTTAAGGAGCTTGGATTCGATGACCACAAGTTCATCGGAATAGAGATTAGGAACATGACCACGGAAGAGGCAATCAAAGCAATTGAAGAAGCTATGAGCGTTGATACTCAGGAGGGATAAAAATGGCAGACAACTGGTATCCAATAATCGACTATGACAAGTGCACCGGCTGCTTAACTTGTGCAAACTTCTGCCCCCATGGGGTTTATGATGCCTCCGAGGGCAAGCCCAAAGTGGTAAAACCCGAGGAGTGCGTGGAGTTCTGCAGAGGCTGCCAGAGAATATGCCCAACGGGGGCTATAAGCTACTTTGGAGACTCTTGATTGCCTCCTTTACTCTTTTTCCCGGTTTTACTTTGATTATTTTAACCCCTCCTGCCTCAAGTATCGCCTTTCCCTTCGGGCAGTCCATTGGCGTCAAAAGGACGTTTACTCCCCTGCTGACCAAAAACAGGACAACTTTGGGGCCTGCACCATAAGGCTTGTCCTTATAGGGATTTTCCAGAACTTTCACACCTTTGATTTCCCCATTCTCAAGTTCCACCAATGTGAAGGTATATGCCCTTACAAGGCTTTTGTGAATCTTATCGTCAAGACCGCCTTTTGAAGTTGGAATCACAACCCTAACCACTCTCCCCACCGCAGATTGTGTTCTTGTCCCCACACCTTCCTGCTTCGAGCTGAATCGTTACGTGAGTTATTCCAAAGCTTTTGAGTCTCTCCGCAATATCATCTATGAGCTTTTGGGCCTCGCTGAGGGGCATATCATTAACCTCAACGTGGCACTCAAAGTGGATTTCCTTCTCTCCCACCCTCCAAGCGTGGAAGTGGTGTGCATTCTTAACACCTGGGATGCTCTCAATCTCTCGTTTTATCTCCTCAAAATTTAGATTTGGTGAAGCCTCCATGAGTACTTCAACACTCTCCCTGAGAATTTCATAACCCTCACGGAGGATATAGAGCGAGATTAGGACTGTGATGAGCGGATCAATCCAGAGGATGTTCCACTTTATGATAGCTATTCCACCTACCACAACGGCGACTGAAGACAGTGTGTCACTCAATAAGTGCAGATAAGCGGAGCGGACGTTCATGCTCTCGTGTGCATGCTCATGGAGCAGGAGAACCGATATCAGGTTGGCCAAAAGGCCTATTAAAGCTACTCCAAGCATAAGAGGCCCATTTATGGGTTCGGGGTTTTTAAACCGCTTATAGGCCTCAACAAGGAGGAATAATGCTACACCAACAAGGACGGCAGAATTGACAAAAGCAACTAGGATTTCGGCTCTTTTATATCCAAAGGTGTACTTTTCGTTCCTCTCGCGCTCGCCAATCTTTATGGCCAAATAGCTCGCGAGGATGCTCATTGAGTCGCTGAAGTTGTGGAGGGAGTCGCTTAAGAGAGCCAAACTCCCAGAAAGAATACCGCCGATGACTTCAGCTAGTGTTATCGTTATGTTGAGGACGAAAGAAAACAGCATTCTGCCCTTAAGCTCGCCGTGGTGATGGTGGTGGGTCACCTCTCATCCCATTTTTAACTCCCTGGAGATATATAAAAGGCTTTCGAACGTTAAGATTTGCATGGAAAAAGGCTTTATTTGAAATGGCGTTCATTTTAAAACGGTGATTGTATGGAGCGCCTTGAGTATTCGGCACACCTTAAGTGGGACGGCAACGTTGGGAGCGAGGCAAAGGTGAGGGAGTTCACATTTCATAATAGATACAAACACCGATGGTTATAACAAAGGGCCAAATCCAACGGAGTACCTCTTGGCTGCCATAGGCGGCTGTTTAACCGTCAACTGGGGGAGGCTCATCAAGAAAATGCGCCTCGACGTGAGGGGCTTTGAGGTTGAAGTTAAAGGCTGGCGCGGGTTCGATGAGCCCCAGCTGAAGGAGATAACTTACAAGATCACGGTATCCACGAACGAGGACGAGAAGAAGATCATGCGCGTTAAGGAGCTTGCAGAGAAGTACGGGACGGTCTTCAACACGGTCGGGGCAGAGAAGATAGGGGGAAGTGGAGATAGTAAAGCCAGCGGACTAAAGAGCCTCCACTTTGCTTTTCTCATTAACTTTGAGGCAGGCCCCAAAGAGACACCTTACTCTCTTTGCCCTTGAAAACGCGGGAATAATCTAGATGGCCGGGTATAAGGAAGAAGGCGGCGGTGCTCCAGAGAAGCTCTGGAAGCTGAAGGTTAGAAAAATTGGGATAGACTTGGTTACGGGAGAAGTGTTCAAAGAGTGAAAAGGCTCTTCCTACCTATTATCTCTTCTCTGCTCTTTCCGGCCTTCAAGTCCTCGATGAGCTTTAACACACGGCGCTTTATCTCGTCCCGTACTTCGCGGTACTTCTCTATCGGCTGGCCATAGGGGTCATCGAGCCCCCAGTCCCAGGTCTTTTCTGGTGGAGCGTAGGGGCACTTGTCGAGACAGCCCATCGTGATGACGATGTAAGCTTTATCGGCCATCTCTTCGGTGTAGAGCTTCGGGTACTGGCCTTCGAGAGAAATTCCAATCTCTTCCATGACCTTCCTCGCTAGTGGGTCTATCTTTTCAGCTGGCTCCGTCCCGGCGCTCATGGCCTTGAACCTCAGGTCATCGTTGAAGTGGTTGAAGAAAGCTTCTGCCATCTGACTTCTTGCGGAGTTCTTCACGCAGACGAAGAGGATGAGCTTTTCTTCCATTTTCTTCACCACGATGGGGTTAGAAAGTCATTTTAAATATCTTTCCGCAGTAGTCTATTAAAGTGCAATATAGATGAAGAAAATTCCACCTCCATCTCCACCTTTGGTTTTGGAAAACCTTAATCAATGAAGACACCTTCATCAATTCTGGGATGCGCCATGAAGGTTGAACTTCCTGCCCCAAGGCTTAAAGGTGAGATGAGCGTTGAGGAAGCGATAAACCTGAGGAAAAGCATAAGAAAATACAAAGATGAGCCGCTAACCCTTGAAGAGGTGTCTCAGATACTCTGGGCCGCTTATGGAATAAACGCCTGGGGTAAAAGAACTTCTCCAAGTGCAGGTGCTTGCTATCCATTTGAAGTTTATGTAGCGGTGTCAAAAGTAGAAGGCCTTAAGCCCGGTCTCTATCACTACGATGGGAAAACTCATAGCTTAGAGCTCGTGAGAGAAGGCGACTTAAGCAGGCCATTAGCAAGAGCATGCCTCAATCAAAGGCACGTGGAAACCGCACCGATAAACATTATCATAGTTGCCCACTACGAAAGGACGACAAGAAGATACGGGGAGAGAGGATATAGGTACGTGCACATAGATGCCGGACACATGGGACAAAACATCTACCTTCAAGTTACCGCCCTAAAACTTGGGACTGTTGCAGTTGGGGCTTTTAGAGATAGAGAAGTCAAAAAAGTAATTGATGTACCTGGAGAGCCTTTATACATCTTTCCTGTTGGGGTTCCAGAGAATTAGAGCTCGCTAGCCTCGTAAATAACTACATCTCCTTTCTCTTCAATCAACTTCGCCTCATACCTTTTTATTTGGCCATTGGTGTTTATCTCCATAATTACTTTCTCAGGAGAAAGCTTCTCCCTTGTGGTGAATTCTTTTGTCTCTATTGCCTGTGTAAAGAAGTCCCCACTTCGTTCAAACTTAAAAACAAGCACTCCTCCTTCAACCTCGTACCCCCTGTAAACTGCGCCACCCATTTTGAAAGTCGCCCTCAGAGTTATGTATCTTCCACCTTCTTGAGACCCTAGAATATAAATTCCCACTGCCAAACCCAACAAAATTGCCGCTCCAATAACTTTTTTCACGTCTTTCACCTGAAATATACTCTTTCTAAAAATATAAAAGGATTTTGAAAGCTTCAAATTGATTCAAAGCTAACTTTCACGAAGTTCTTCAAATTTCAGTAGGACTTCCTCCTTGGTTCTTATGAGGTTCTGTCTTGCAACTTCTTTCCCATCCTTGAGGTAAACAAGGGTGGGAACATTTAGAATGTCAAATTTGTCCACGAGATCTTCCCATTTTTCTGCGTGTACATGAATAACTCGGATATCTTTGAATTCCTCACTTAATTCCTCCATAAAGGTCTCAACTAGCCTGCACGGAGGACATCCCGGGATGGAAAACCATAGCACAACCTTTCCCTTAGTGAAGTCGATCTTTCCATCGTATTCCACTATCATGATCATCACCATTTATTTTGTCTTCAAAAGATAAAAGGGTTGTCAAACCCTAACCCGCTTAAGCATGAGGGAGTTTGTAACGACACTGACACTGCTTAAACTCATAGCCCCGGCTGCCCACTCTGGTTGGAAAGTTACTCCAAAGAGCACATACGCAAGCCCGGCGGCGAAGGGTATAAGAATCGTGTTGTAAAACATGGCCCAAAATATGTTCTGCTTTATCTTTGATAGTGTCCTTTGACTGAGCTTTATTGCTCTGACAACATCTCTTGGGTCATTTTTGACCAATACTATGTCTCCACTCTCCATTGCTATATCGGTTGCATTTCCAACGGCTATGCCAACATCTGCTTGAGCTAAAGCAGGAGCGTCATTTATGCCATCACCAACGAAGACTACTATCTCCCCCTTCTCTTGGAGCTTTTTGACTTCGTTGGCTTTGTCTCCCGGCAGGACTTCCGCAAGGATGTAGTCAACGCCCAAGGCCTTCCCTATCGCCTCCGCAGTTCGTTTGTTGTCGCCTGTTATCATCCCCACCTTCTTCCCCATCCTGTGGAGCTCTTCGATAGCTTCTCTAGCGCCTTCTTTGATCGTGTCCGCTATGCCGATGATCCCTACAATCTTCCTTTCTATTGCCACCACTATAGCAGTCTTCGCCTCGCTCTCAAGCTTCTGGAGGGTCTCCTCAACCCCTTCAAGGCTGATGCCGTTCTCGATAATAAGCTTCCTATTACCAGCAAGAACTTCCTTCCCACGAACCCTGGCCTTAACTCCCTTTCCAGTTATTGCCTCAAATTCTTCGGGCTCTTCTATCTCGATTCCAAGCTCTTCCACCTTTCTTACGATTGCTTCGCCAAGAGGATGCTCAGAACGCTTTTCTGCAGACGCAACTAACGATAATAGCTCTTTTTCATCCATGTCCAAAGGTATCACATCCGTAACCTCTGGCTTTCCTTTTGTGAGTGTTCCGGTTTTATCAAAGAGGACAACTGTGGCTTTTCTAGCTATCTCCAATGCCTCACCATTCTTGATTAATATTCCAAGCTCGGCCCCCTTCCCAATGCCTACCGTTAAAGCTGTTGGAGTTGCTAAACCAAAGGCACACGGACAGGCTATGACGAGAACGCTGAGTAGAGTGGTAAAGGCAAACACCAATGGCCTATCGGCTATGAAGTACCAGTATGCAAAGGAGAGCAGAGATACTGCAAGGACAGTAGGTATAAAATAAGTCACCACAGTGTCAGCCAGCCTCTGCACTGGAGGCTTCGTGTTTTGGGCTTCCTCAACTAGTTTTATTATCTGAGCGAGGAGTGTATCCCTTCCAACTTTTTCCGCTCTAATCTTGAGGAAGGAGTTCTTGTTTATAGTCCCTCCGATGACTTTATCTCCAATCTTTTTTAAGTTAGGGATAGGTTCACCTGTGATCATAGACTCATCCACGTAGCTTTCTCCTTCAATAACTACTCCATCCACTGGAATCCTTTCACCCGGCTTTACAATAACTATATCTCCAACTTTAACCTCACTAATCGGAACCTCGATTTCCTTCCCATCTCTTACAATGGTAGCTTTCTTTGCCTGGAGCCCCATGAGTTTCTTTATCGCCTCACTTGTTCTCCCTTTTGCCCTTGCTTCAAGGTAACGACCCAAGAGAAGAAACGCCATAAGAAGGACGCTGGCTTCATAAAAGTTAAACTCCTTTGGAATTATCCCAAATGTGGCCAGAACGCTCGTCAGATAAGCGGAACCTATGCCCAAAGAGTACATGACCTCCATGTTAAGGGTCTTATGTCTAAGTGAGGAATAGGCTTTTTTGAAAATTCCCCTGCCGGCGTAGGCTATGGCTATTGTCGCGAGAAGAAACTGAGCATAGATCAGATTTTCAATGTGAATTCCAAACCTCTTTAGCTGCATAGAAATAAATAGGGGTATCCCAACACTCCAAGCTACTACAAGGTTGCGCTTCATGTCCTTTATGTGCTTTTCCCTTACTTCTTTTTCTATGTCGTGAGTTTCCTCTCCTTCCACCCCTATGAACTCGTAGCCGACACTCTCAATGGCCTTTTTGATGTCCTCAACCGTTACAAGAGCCGGATTGTAAGAGACCCTTGCGCTCTCAGTTGCAAGATTAATGCTCACCTCCATGACCCCAGGGAGCTCTTTTATCGCATTTTCAACGGTTTTAACGCACATTGCACACGTCATGCCCCCTATCTTTATCACGGCATCCCTGCGCTCCCTAATAACCTCGTAGCCCACATCTTCTATGGCTTTGATGATCTGATTTAAGCTAACTTTTGACTCATCAAAATCAACAAAGACGGTCTCACTGTTTAGGTTTGCCTTTGCAGCTTTAACACCCTCCAATTCAGCTAAGGCCATCTCTATGGTTTTAACACACATAGCACATGTCATGCCATTAACTTTAAGAGTGATCTTCACTTCCACCACCAATATTTACTTCGTGACGGAACTTATGGGTATTATTCATACCAAAATGTAAACGCTAACCAAATGTTTTTTATATTTTGGCAACCAATACTCACAGAGAATGGAGGTGTTGGAATGACCAAGTTAGATGATTTGGATCTAAAGCTTATATACCTTTTAATGGACAATGCAAGGCTAAGCATATCCGAGCTGGCCGATAGGCTCGGAGTTAGCAGACCTACAATAAGATCTAGACTGGAAAAGCTCGAAAAGGAAGGGATAATCCAGGGTTACACCATAAAGCTAAACCCGGAACTTCAGAGGGCCCATAATGTAGTTGCTCTAGTTGTTAAAACTGAGAACCCGAAAAAGATGGACGAGTTCGAGGAGATAATCGAGATAAACCGCTTCACAAGCATGAAGTACCTCATAAAAGTCGCTGTGGACAGTATGGAAGACCTCAGGCGAGTTATTGAGGGCACTGGCGTGGAGGTTATTGAGATAATGCCAATCCTTGAAAGTAGAGAAAGGAAGCTCAAACCAAAAATAAAGGTGCCCTTCAAGTGCGACTACTGCGGAAAGGAAATCGTTGGAGAACCGATAGTTTACAAGTACCACAACAAAGTCTACTTCTTCTGCTGTCCAACTTGCTTCCGGGAGTTCAAGAAGGCAAGGGAAAATCTGGAGAAAGTTAAACTATCCAAGGAGCAGAAGGTAAAGGATGCTCACGAACACGAGCACCACCCCCATGGCTAAATCCTCTCTTCCACTCATTTTTGAGAGTTTGTTGACCGCTTCGCCGAGCTTTGCATATCTGCTTCCATAGTGGAACCCCAACGTAACTAATGCCAAGGGAAGCACTGAAATCCCAATGAACACTCCCAAGAGTACTGCCCTAGTGCCTAAGGAGAATCCATCAGATAACAAAGAGGTTACAAGCAGGTATGAGGGAAGGACACACGAAAGAGAGAGAAAAGACATTATGCCACCAACTAAAAAAGCACTCGGTGGTGATGTAGCTCTCTCAAGAATTCTGTTGCTTTTCTCCCTCAGGGGGTTGCTTGGGGATATTTTCACATATCCCAGAGATGATGCTATTTTGTATGCCCCCACTAGGATACCAAATGCCACAACAAAGTACCTTAAGCCGATAAATTTTCCGTGGAGGTTCATCAAGACGGAGGCTATTATGGTATATCCTAGAAAAGCTCCCGCAGTAAACGAGAGTCCAACTTTGAGAACCTTATTTTTGTCGATCAGAGCTATCATCGAGAGGAGAAACACAATCATCAGAAAAATAGAGGGCCTAAATGCATTCAGAATCCCAAGTGCTATTACGGAAAGGGTCGTCAATCCCGTAAATTCGTTTATGGGCTCGGCTAGAACTCTTCCGCTCATGCTTAACAGACCAAATAATATCAAGACAATCTTTTTCATTTTGTGGCACCTCTTATGTAAGTTGCCAAATTTTATGGAATGACACTGAGGACATTAGCGTAAAAAGTCCTTTCACAGCACCAATCCCTCAAAATATGAATAAAAGATAGGCAAGTCATGGGCTCTCTTCTTCCTCTTCTTCAAAACCCATATACTTCTCACATGCCTCGTGCATTTCCTTCATTTCTTCCCAGCTAACACCCATGTGCTCTTCCATCTCCGCTTCCATTTCTTCATGGAGCTCGGTGAAGTTTCCATCGATCATGTATTCTTCCATCTCTTCATGTTCATTCATCATACCATGCATACCATAGCCCATCATGCTCATTCCATGGCCGTTCATCATTCCCCAGCCATTCCAAAAGCTTCCTCTATCTTCATCAACCCCGCCTGAGTGGGCTAGGCCATATGGGATTGCTATGAGCGCCCCAATTATGAATCCGATTAATAGCGACTTCCATTCCATCTTATCATCCTCCTGTTTCTTTTTCTACTTACTACTAAGTGAACACAATATTAATAGGCTTATCATTCCCAACATGGCAAGCAAAAAGTTGTTCCTTTACCAGAATGGAAGGATAATCTTAATTGGAAGTTTGCAAAGATAATTAACAGGCGAGAACCGTGAACCCCGCGAAAAAATATGATAGATTTGCAAAGATTTATGATCTGTTTGAGAGCCCGATGGAGATACAAGCTTTTTCAAAATACAGGAAAAAAGCCCTAAGTCTTGTTAAAGGTAAAGTCCTTGAGATAGGAATGGGAACGGGAAAGAATCTCCCATACTACCCGAAGGATGTGGAGGTTATTGGCATAGACTTCAGCAGAAACATGCTTAAAAAAGCTGAAGAACGGAGAAGGAAGCTCGGACTGGAGAACGTCAAGCTTTTATACATGGACGCCCAAGATCTGGAGTTTGAGGATAATACCTTCGACACTATAGTTAGCACGTTCGTCTTCTGTACAGTTCCAGATCCGATTAAAGGACTAAAAGAGGCTTATAGAGTCCTAAAACCCGGAGGAAGAGCAATATTTCTTGAGCACATGAAAAGCGAATCAAAGCTTCTCAACGTCCCTCTCTACCTCATGGAGCCCTTCATAAGAACGCTCCTCGGTACTTCAATGCTTAGAGAAACTCAGAAAAACATTGAGAGGGCAGGCTTTAAAATAGAAAAAGTTGAGAATCTCTTTTATGATATCGTAAGGCTAATAGTGGCGACAAAACCATAAAAGCAAATAAAACACAAAAAAAGCCTATGGACTTCACAGTTCTGTCCAAAACCTTTTATTTCAAACCTTTCGTTAAATAACCATGAGTTGTTCCCTCTTTTTCAAAAAGCAGCTTTGCCGCAATCGAAAGATATATATGCACTTTTAGTCACTAATGTGTAAGTGGTGGTTAGAATGGAGGAAAATTACACAAAAATGAGTATTTATGATGACATCGTGCAGACGATAGGGAACACTCCACTGGTGAGGCTCAAGAAGATAGAGAGGTACTTTGGCCTCAAGAATGAGCTGTATGCTAAGGTGGAGTTCTTCAACCCTGGGGGAAGCATAAAGGACAGAATCGGGAAATACATGATTGAGGGTGCAAAGAAAGAGGGTAAAATCGTCGAGGGAGCTGTGATAATTGAGCCAACTTCTGGAAACACCGGTGTTGGTCTTGCATTAGTGGCAGCTGATGAAGGTTACTTGACGGTCTTCACGATGCCCGACAAAATGAGCATTGAGAAGGAGCTCCTCCTTAAGGCCCTCGGAGCGTTCGTCATAAGAACACCAACAGCCGTTTCCCCAAGTGATCCGAACTCCTATTATAAAGTCGCCGAAGCCGTAAGGAACCTCATATGGAAGAAAGAGAGAGCTATTAGTAGGGAAGAACTCAGGGAAATAGTCGAATACGTGCAAAGACTCGTTAGGGAAGAAAGACTGGAAGAGCTGAAGGACATCCTTGAGGAAAAGGTCGAGGAGATCCCCTACGCCTACATACCCAACCAGTACTTCAACAAGTACAATCCAATAGCTCATTACGAAACGACCGCCAGGGAAATTTGGGAGCAGACCAATGGGGAAGTAGACTACCTCTTCGCTGGTATAGGCACCGGAGGGACGATAACCGGAATCGGGCGCTATCTAAAGGAGAGGAAGGAGGTCAAGATAATCGGGGTTGATCCCGTCGGCTCGATATACAACCTTGTGAAAAAAGGAATGAGTTTAGAGGAAGCTGTAAAGAGAGCTCATCCGTACCTTGTCGAGGGAATAGGGGAAGACCTGTTACCAGATACTGTAGATTTGAACTTAGTTGATGACATAGTGGTAGTTAATGACCAGCAGGCGTTTGCAATGACTCGCTTCCTTGCAAGGAAAGAGGGCATTTTAGCAGGAGGCTCTTCGGGGGCAGCTCTCTATGGAACCATAAAGTACCTCAAAGAAAATGGTGTTAAGGGCAAGAAGGCCGTCGTGATATTCCCAGACACGGGGAGGAACTACCTGACGAAAATCTTCAATGATGAATGGATGCTGGAGAACGGCTTCGAGATTAAGGATGAAAAGGTTCTGGAGGTGCTGAGATGAGGTTCTCAACTAAGGCGATTCACATAGGCGAAGAACCAGAGAGAATGCAATACGGCGATGTGGTATCACCGATCCACCTCTCAACAACCTTTGCAAAGAAAAGCGTAAAGGAGGTTGAAGAGGGCTACGTCTACTCGAGGAGCGGCAATCCAACGAGGGACGGTCTTGAGAGAAAGTTAGCAGCGCTTGAGAATGCAAAGTACGGACTTGCCTTCTCTTCCGGACTTGCAGCCGAGTCAACGGTGCTTCTGGCGCTGTTAAGGAGAGGGGACCACGTTATAGCGTTCGATGACCTCTACGGCGGCACAAAGAGGCTCTTCAACCAGGTAATGGAGCGCTTCGGACTTGAGTTCACCTACGTTGACGCGAGAAATCCAGAGAACGTTAGAAAGGCAATAAGGGAAAACACGCGGATGATCTGGCTTGAAACTCCCACGAATCCGCTCCTGAAGCTTGCAGACATAAGGGCGATAGCCGAGATCGCCCACGAGAAGGGCATCATAGTGGTAGTGGACAACACCTTTGCGAGTCCCTACTTCCAGAACCCCCTCGACCTCGGAGCAGATATAACCCTCCACAGTGCCACCAAGTACCTCGGCGGGCACTCGGACGTTGTCGGTGGGGCGGTTATGGTAAACGATGAGGAGCTCTATGAAAAGCTCAAGTTCCACCAGAACGCTATCGGGGCGATCCTTTCCCCCTTTGACTCATGGCTCGTCATGAGGGGGATTAAAACGCTCGCCGTTAGGATGGAGAGGCACGAGAAGAACGCCATGGCAATAGCGAAGTACCTTGAGGGGCACCCGCTTGTTGAGCGCGTTTACTATCCAGGTTTACCATCTCATCCACAGCACAAGCTCGCGAAGAGACAGATGCGAGGCTTCGGTGGGATGCTTTCCTTTGAGCTCAAAGGGGGTCTTGAGAAGGCCATAAAGTTCGTTGAAAGCTTAGAGATCTTCGCACTTGCTGAGAGCCTCGGAGGTGTCGAGTCGCTCATAGAGCTGCCGGCAATCATGACGCACGCTTCCGTTCCCAAGGAAGAGAGGGAGAAAGTGGGGATAAAAGACTCGCTCATCAGAGTCTCAGTTGGAATAGAGGACATTGAGGATCTCATCGAAGATCTTGAGAGAGGGTTCCAGGCGGTGAGAGCATGATACCGACTCTTGATGAGGTCAGAGAGTTTCTAAAAAAGCTCAGCTTTGATGAGAATTCAATAAATGAGCTTATGGATCAGATAGAGTACTTCGAAAAAGAAGCCCCGGAAAGGGACGATATTGTTAGAGATTATCTTAGAGAAGAGTGCATACAGACAATAGTAGAAGAGATAGTCAGTGAAATCATGAAGCTGAATAGAAAAGGACTCAAGATACTAGACGTTGCGGCCGGTTCCGGATTCTTTACTGAGAGGATCAAAAAGAAGCTCGAAGATAACGGAGTCGATGTAGAGATCTATGGGTTGGATATAACTCCAAGCATGCTGAAGAGACTTAAGGATAAGGGTATAATTCCCATATGGGGAGTCGCCGAGAAAATTAAGGAATCTGTCAATATTGCAAACAAACAGTACAATATAAATGCCCCAGAGAAATTTGATGTTGTTTTATCCACCTTAGCATTCCACCACTTTCTAGAGCCAGAGAAAGTGCTAAGAAGCATGAAAGAGGTTCTAGGGGATGGGGGAATTGTGGTGATAGTTGATGTCCTTAAACACGAGCATGAAGAGCTTAAAGAAACTTTGAAGGACACCCACCTTGGATTCTCGCTGGAGGAAATCAGGGAGATGGGTTCGAGAGTATTTAACTTAACAAAGGTCAACTATATGGATGTTTATTGTGAGGTTGGCGATATTATAGTTGGCTTGTACAAAGCCGTGTTTGCTGACTAAGAGGTTTCTTTTTCTGCTGTTTCTTTTAGCTTTAAGTGGGCTTTTAAGAGCCTTCTTCTAATAGTACGTTCTGCTATAAGTATATTCAGCATTCTCCCTAAAATCCCATTAAAATCCCATAGTGGAGAGTATAGTAAACGCTCTCAACACTTAGAGTTTTGTTGTCCACAAGAATAGATATCATAAGAGGAAACCCAACACGCGACTGTCTTTGAGGGGTTTCATTTTGATACTTAAGAATAAAAAATAGAGAGATCTTCAGCCTTCCAAGATTTTTCTCTTCCTCCTTTCATATTCCTCGTCGTCTATCTCACCTCTGGCGTATTTTTCATCGAGAATTTCAAGTGCCCTCTTCTTCGAGGCTTTTTCCGTTCTGCTTGTACTTTCTATCAGCCACTTGACGAGCCACACTATCCCAACTATTATCAGAACCCAGAAGATCAGCATGAAAATCATGCCGAACCATCCAAACCAACCAAATCCCATCATATGATGCCACCCCCATTCTTCTCCAACATGAACCAAAAAGTCTCCACCAATATTCTCAAACATCATTTTTCTTTCACCAATACCTACTCTTTTTCTAAAGATTATATGGTTTATCTCTACCGAAATGGAAATAATCAAATCGAAAATTTTCCAAAAATAAAGTTTAAGCCTTCAAAAACCTTGCATTTATGGCAACTATAACTGTACTCAAGCTCATTAACAAAGCACCCACGGCAGGACTTAGCAATATCCCATAGCTGTAAAGTGTACCAGCTGCTAGGGGAATAGCAAATGTGTTGTAACCAGTAGCCCACGCTAAATTCTGCACCATCTTACCATAAGTTGCCCTCGCAAGGTGTATTGCCGTTATCACATCCCTTGGGTCATTCTTGACGAGGATTATGTCCGCACTCTCTATTGCCACATCGGTTCCAGCTCCGATAGCTATACCTACGTCGGCTTGAATCAAAGCCGGGGCATCGTTTATACCGTCCCCCACCATTGCAACTATGAACCCGTTTTCCTGGAGCTCTTTAACTTTCTCAGACTTCTGATGAGGCAAAACCTCTGCAAAGAACCCTTCTAAACCAAGCTCTTCCGCCACCCACTTTGCAACTTTGGCGTTGTCTCCTGTAAGCATATATGCCTTAATACCCATCTCATGGAGCTTCTTTATCGCTTCCCTTGACTCAGGTCTTATCTTATCTGCTAAGGCTATTGCCCCTGCAAGCTTTCCATCTATTATTAAGAAGACCACGGTCTTACCTTGCTCAAGAACCTTATCAACACGCTCATCATCTTTCCAAAGGCCATTTTCCTTCACGAAATTGGGGCTCACTACAAAGACTTCTTTTCCGTTAATAATACCTTGAACTCCTTTACCCGGCAGAACTTTTGATTCCTTGACTTCGTAGGATTCGAGATTGAGCTCCTTTGCCTTCTCAACTATACCTTGCGCAATTGGATGGCTTGAGTGGGCTTCAAGGGCAGCAGCATATTTTAGAATTTCGTATTCTTCAACGTCTTCCAGTGGGATTACATCAGTTACCTCAAATTTGCCCTCTGTTAGTGTTCCAGTTTTATCAAATACCACCACTTGGACGTCTTTAGCTCTCTCAAAGGCCTCCCTGTTCCTTATAAGAATTCCTTTTTTGGCGGAAAGCGAAGTTGAGACCGAAACAACAAGTGGAACCGCCAATCCAAGGGCGTGCGGACACGTTATGACCATCACCGTCACCATACGTTCAAGGGCAAAGACAAAGGGCATTCCCATATAAAGCCACGTTCCGAGGGTTATGCTTCCCGCTGTAATCGCTATGAGCGTGAGGTAAAAAGCAGCTCTGTTCGCCAAATCTTGGGTTCTAGATCTCGTCTCCTGGGCCTGCCTCACAAGCTCAACAACCTGCATGAGGTAAGTATCCTTCCCTGTCTTCTCTATCCTGACCTTTATTGCGCCTTCGAGATTTATTGAACCACCTATAACACTGTCGCCGGGCTTTTTGTAGACGGGCTTCGACTCACCGGTAAGCATTGCCTCATTTACGCTCGTTTCGCCCTCAATGACAACACCGTCGGAGGGTATCTTTTCCCCGGGCTTAACTAAAACCACATCCCCCTTCTTAAGTTCACTTACCGGGACATCTTTTATGCCCTCAGGAGTTATTAAGTGTGCCTCGGTAGGCATAAGCTTTATCAACTCTTCTAAAGCCCTTGAGGCGCCGAGGACGGAGCGCATCTCAATGTAGTGGCCCAGAAGCATGATGTCGATAAGCGTTGCCAGCTCCCAGTAAAATGTTTTCCCGGGCAATCCAAATGTAACGGCAACACTGTAAGAAAACGCCACCGTGATTGCTAGGGCAATTAACGTCATCATCCCAGGCATTTTCTTTTTTAACTCGTCTTGCATCCCTCTAAGGAACGGCCATCCACCGTAGAAGTATACCATTGCGGAAAGCAAAAAAAGAACGTAGTGATCACCAGTAAAAGTTAACTTGAAACCAAAGAAGTTCTGTATCAGCGGCGAGAGAAGGAGTATCGGAATCGTGAGTATCGAAGAAACAATGAACCTTCTTTTGAAGTCCTCCATCATCATTCTGTGGTGCTCCGCGTGGGAGTGTTTGTGTTTACCATGGCTCTCATGTTCATGCTCTGTATGCCCATGCTTGTCATGCTCCTCCATCTTATGGCCCTTATGCATCTCATGGTTCCTTCCACTATGGGGTCCAGTTTTATGATTTTTATGATCTGTGACTTCGTGCTTGACATGCCTCTCTTCTTCATTATTCCCTCCTTTCACTCTACACCCTCCAAATAATTTTCTGATTTTAACCCGATAAGATTTCTTAGAGATAAACTCGAATAAAGAAATCAGATCCTATCCACCACATCCTTTAATATCTCTTTCACCTTCTCGGCCACTTCAAGGAGCTCGTCGTTCCCGGTAACGCCCATGGCCACCGTCGGGAGAAGTAAGCTCACGTAGGTCTTCCCTTCCTTGACGTAGACTACCATGTTGCACGGGAGGAATGTGCCGCTGTTGAGGTCTATCCCTATCAGCTCGCTCGAGTAGTTCGGATTGCACGCCCCAAGGATTACGTAGGGCTCCATATCGAGGTCGAGCTTCTCCTTGAAGAGCTTGTCAACCCTTATTTCGCTGAGGACTCCGAAGCCCTCCTTCTTCAGCTCCTCCTTGACCTTCTCAACGGTCTCGTCAAATCCTGCCTCGACCTCCCGGACATAAGCGTACTCCCCCTTTGGCTCATCCATCTTCTCCGTCCCGTGCATTCCGTGACCTTTCATACCCTTTCCGTGGCCCTTGCAGCCACCTTTCATCTTGCCCTTGCCTTTCATTTCACCTTTCTTCTCCATTTCATTCATTTTGCCGTTCATTTTGAATCACCTTTTTCCCTTTCAATGCTTACTCTACTGTAAAGCACAAAAGGATTATTATTCACTAAATAGGAAGTTTAAGCTAGAAAATTTAACAAAATGAAAAAGATATGGTTGTTTTTGTGGAAGTTCCAGCCGAAATGAAAAATAAGGAAAGTCACCTCAGAATCCTCATCGCATTGAAGACCGCTATTAGGGAGACACCCACGTCTGCAAACACTGCCTCCCACATTGTCGCTTCTCCTAGGATTCCAAGGCTTACGAAGGTCAGCTTAATGGCGAGTGCAAGGATTATGTTCTGCCAGACGATTCTCTGCGTTCTCCTAGCTATTTTGATCGCCCTTGGCAGCTTTGAGGGCTTGTCGTCCATTATGACTACATCGGCCGTTTCTATGGCGGCATCACTTCCAAGAGCACCCATGGCCACGCCAACGTCCGCCCTTGCCAAGACAGGAGCATCGTTTATTCCATCCCCGACAAAGACGACCTTGCCATTGCCCTTCTCCTTTTCAAGTTCCTCTATGACCTTCACCTTGTCTTCGGGGAGGAGTTCCGCGTAGAAGCCGTCGAGGCCTATCTGCTTAGCTATCTCTGCCGCGACTTCTCTGTTGTCACCAGTGACCATGACTACTTTCTTCACTCCAAGGCGCTTGAGCTCCTTAACGGCTATTGGTGAGTCCTCCTTTATCTCGTCCGAGATTATAATGTAGCCTGCGTATTTGCCATTGATCACGACATGGGCTACGGTTCCCTTCACGCGGCAGGTGTCGTGTTCAACGTTGAACCTGTGGAGGAGCCTGTCGTTTCCGACCATAACTTCCACGCCATCTATCTTTGCCCTCACGCCGTGGCCTGCTATCTCCTCGTACTCCTTGATTTCGGCCTCGTTGATCTCCTTCCCATAGGCGTCCCTTATGGCCTTCGCTATCGGGTGGTTCGAGTGGGCCTCTGCCAAAGCGGCGAACCTTATTATCTCTTCTTCGCTGAAGCCGTTTCTTGTTTCCACCTTCGTGACCTTGAAGACTCCCTTGGTTAGGGTTCCCGTCTTGTCGAAGGCCACTATTGTGGCCTCCTTGAGGGCATCCAGGTAGTTAGAGCCCTTGACGAGTATTCCCTCCTTCGCCGCCCTACCAATGCCTCCGAAGTAGCCGAGCGGGATCGAGAGCACGAGGGCACAGGGGCACGAGATGACCAGAACCACAAGAGCCCTATAGACCCAAGGGGTAAATGGATCCCCCGTTACGAGTGGGGGGACAGTAGCAATCAGTGCCGCTATGCCAACAACAGCAGGAGTGTAGTAGTGGGCGAACCTTGTGATGAACTTCTCCGTCTTAGCCTTCCTAGCGCTAGCGTTTTCAACGAGCTCAAGGATGCGCGAGACGGTTGACTCACTCAGCTCTTTAGTGACCCTAACCTTTAGAAGGCCGCTGAGGTTGACCATTCCCGAGAGGATTTCCTCGCCTTCTTTCACAGTCCTTGGGACACTCTCTCCCGTTAGGGCAGAGGTGTCAACGCTCGAAGTACCCTCAATAACAACGCCGTCAACGGGGACTTTCTCACCTGGCCTAATGATTATTATATCCCCTACTTTCAGTTCCTCAGGCTTGACCTTGACGATCTCACCGTTCCGAAGTAAATTGGCATACTCAGCTTTTAACGCAAGTAAAGCCTTTATCGAGCGCCTCGACTTTCCAACTGCAAGATCTTGGAAGAATTCACCAACGACGTAGAACAGCATAACTGCTACTCCTTCCGGATATTCTCGGATTATAAAAGCACCTATGGTGGCCACTGCTATAAGGAAGTTCTCGTCGAAGACGTTGCCGCGGATGGAGTTAACTACCGCACTTCTCAGCACCTTCCAGCCGGAGATGACGTAGCTCGCCAGGAATATCCCAAATACTAGGGCGTTGTCCATGTCGTAGTAGTAGCGCAAAATTAGCCCTATGAAGAAGAGCAACAGTGAGGTTCCTATCATGTACACCGTCTTTCCGTACTCCTCTTCCTCTCCGTGCTCGTGGCTGTGTCCATGCTCATGTTCGTCCGCTTCTATAACCTCAACATCAGGCTCGACCTTTTTGATTATTTCCTTGGCCTTTCCGATGTCACCCTCGATTATAGCCTCCTTTGTAGCAAAGTTAACTAAGGCAAACTCAAAGCCCTCTTTCTTAAGGGCTTCTTCTATCTCGTAAGCGCAACTTGCACAGTCGAGACCTTCCAATTTAAGCTTTTTAGGCATCTATTTCACCCCCGGTGCATACAGCTACAGAAAAACATCCCACATTCTCCAGGAGACTTTGCTTTAATTTCAAGTGCCCCGTAGAAATGCTCATCCTATGAAATGCATTATTTTTATTCATAATTTATCACCTTTACATTTGAGCATTTGTGCAAATGTTTATAAGCTTTGCTCTTAATCATGGAGGGGATTTGGTGGGTGTTTAAAGTACTCAAGAGCACTGGGAGGATAATAAAGTAAAAAACCCCAGCAAATCTGTACCAAGAGAAGGAAAATCACCAACCTTGGAATAAACCTAAAATCCAGAGAGTACAACGAACTAGGTTAGACTATTTTTCTTTTCTACTTTTGTCTGAAGACATCAGTGAGTTTTGGAGAGGGCTTTAGACTATTCTCTCAGATGCTCTAATGCAATTTTTAGAATCTCCCTTATGTGCTCGTCATCCAACCTGTAGAAAACGTTTTTCCCGTCTTTTTTGTAAGTAACAATTTTTCTATCTTTCAAAACCCTAAGCTGATGTGAGACAGCAGAAACCGAAAGTCCCGTAATATTTGACAGGTCACACGTACAGAGCTCCTCCTCCAAAAGTGCAAAAAGAATCTTCAACCTTGTTGGATTTCCAAGGGCGTCAAAAAAGTCTGCAACATCTAAAATTAACTCCTCCTCTGGCAACCTCTTTTTAACTTCAATTATCTTATCCATATGTTCCTCATACACTTTGCATACTTCTGTCATATTTATCCGCCCCTATATTTGAGCAATTGTGCAAAGACTTATAAACATTGTTCTCAATCACTCATTAACCAAGTGACAAATCCTGAAAAGGTGCCTAAAATCCCCAACTATCGACCACTAGGGATAATACGATTCTATTCATCAAAAGAAACTCCCAGAAACCGGATGAAACCTTCAAATTTCGCCGGTTCCCTAAAATATTAGGAGAGAGTATTAGAGCATGAGGTGAGAAAAAATGATCTCAAAGAAAATGATTGGTGCATCAATCTTTGTCCTCTTGCTGCTTGGGAGCATAGGACTAGCAAGCAATGCAACAGTATCAAACGAAACTGTTTCCTTCGAGGGAAGCACGGAGGGAACAAGCAACGTAACTGTAAATACTACCCTTAATGTGAGCTTAGCAGAGCAGGCTTATGGATTGCTACTTATTATTGAAAAGCTCTCAAACTATACCAGCGTCATGATTAACGTTACCCTTAATGTAGACAATGAAATCCTAAAGGAGTTTAATGAAACGGAAGCTCTCAGAGAAAAAGCGTGGGAGGCATATAATAGCTCCAACTACCAGCTTGCAATAAAGCTTGCAATGGATGCCATGGAGGGATATAGAGATATTATCAAAGAACTGATGCCAGAAGAGGAAAAAATAGCTAAAAACGAAACCGAGGAACATGAAGAACTTGTTGTTGAGGCCCAAGAAGAACTTAACAGGGCCAAGGAATATCTCTCTTATGTTGAGGAGATACTAAGTGAGGCATCACAGCTGGGAATAGATGTTTCAGTGTTTCTTGAACTGTATAACCAAACAGCAAAGGCTTATGAAAAAGTGGGAATTGACATAGATAATGGAAACCTTACTGCACTCAAAAATGATCTCGAAACTGCCGAAGAGCTTAAGGACAGGCTAAGTGAAGCAATTGAGGAGGAGCTAATCCCACAAATGCTCTCAATGAAAGCTGAGGACATAGCCCTAACGTTCATGTCAAAACTCAACGTTCAGATAAACAAGACAATCGAACTTATGGGCATAATCGAAAACCTTACGCAGGTAGCTAACGTCACATACCCACCGGATTATCAAGAAGAAATCCAAGACATATTGCAAGATTACCAAGAAGAGCTCCAAGATATCATGGCTCAAGTGAACGAGCTTGTGAAAGAGGGTGAATACGAGGAAGCATTAGAGCTGATCAAAGACCTGAATGACGAGCTGAAGGACATAATCAAGGAGATCAAAGAAGTTCAAAGGGAGTTTTATAAGGAATACCTCAAAGAGTACTGCGAGGAATACAAAGAAGGAGACTCCGAGCATACCTACTACGAACGTTACTGCGAACGTGAAGAGTGGGAAGAGGAAAAAGAGGAGCACTATGAAAACCAGAACTCCACAGAGGAGTACGAATGGGAAGAAGAAAAGGAGAACAAGGAGTATGATGGAAACTACACAGAAAAATGGGACAATGAAGAGAAGGGACACGAAGATAAGAGCAAGGAGTATGAGAAGAACTATACAGAAAATTGGGGAAAGGAGAGTGGTGAATATAATTCCACAAGAGATGACGAATCTGACGAGTCCCCAGAAGAAGACCATTAGCAGCCTACGGAGGGATCTCAGGTGAACAAGAAGCTTATAATCAGCATGCTCCTGCTTTTTGTTTTTTCACCCCTTGCTTTAGCCCAATATACAGTAGAAACTCTGGAGCTTACCATATATGAAGATGGGTATGTAAAAGTTACCCAAGTGATAGTTCCCGATGAATATACTGTAGTGGTGGATGTTCCTCTAATGGGGGGAAACGTTAAGGGTCTAATGGTTAGAGATGAAAATAATGAGCCCCTCTTATACAAGTTAAATAACTCCATTTTGTCCATTTACTTTGAAAATGTAACTGCTATTACGGTTACCTACTACACTCCTGATTTAACCTCTAAAGAAGGCCCTCTTTGGAGTGTTAATTTGACCTCTGAGGTCCCGGTAACGATTGATTTCCCTGAAAATGCCGTGATAGTTGGGTTAAATTCAGTCCCCCTTAAAATCGACAAGAATAAACTTGTAATGCCTCCTGGAAACATCAGCGTCTCATATGTAATCGAAAGAAACCCTTCATCAACCACTTCGGGATCAGAAGTCGAAGGCATCTCTCCCACTTCGCCACCACAGGGAGTACAGCAAGAAACAAAATGGCTCCTTTATGTACTACCAATCCTAGCAATACTGATTGCTGGAGGGTATTTATTCATCAAGAAGCAGCCATCTGAAAGTCCCACAAGCAGTTCCTCCCTCCCATTAAGCAGAGAAGAGTTCCAAAAGAAAATCGAAAATATGGATCTCTCAAGGGATGAGATGAGAGTTTTATTATACCTCTACGACAGGGGAGGCAAAGCACCTCAAGCTGAGGTCAAAGATGTCTTAAGAATCCCAAAAACCACCGCCTGGCGGATGTTTAAGCGCCTAGAGGAAAAGGGATTAGTTAAGATATACAAGAAGAAGAGGGAAAATTGGGTCGAACTTCTCTTTTAATTTTCTTTGTTAAAATTCATCCAGAGAAAGCAGGTACACCCCGAGGAACATCAAAATGCCAAAAAGCGCTTTAGCTATTCCAAAACCTTCTCCAAGTATGAGAAAAGCAAAGAACGCACCAATTAGTGAGGAAGTTGAGAAAATCGCCCCTGTTCTCATTGCACCGATCTCCCTGAGGGCAAAGAGGAAGAGCACGATGGAAAAGCCTATACTGAAAGCACCGACCGTCAATACATATGGAAGGCTCTGAAGTGGGATGTGAAGGGGGATTCCAATTAGAGAAGCTAAAACTAACAATGCACTTCCTCCAAAAAGCCCTTTTAGAGAAGTCACCAATAGAAGATCTCGCTTAATGCTCAGGAGCTTGCTCAAATTGTTATCTATCGCCCATGAAAGGCCTGCTGAGATTATTAAAATATTCCCGAGGATACCCTTGCTGAGCTCCACCTCCCTGAAATTCTCCGTTGAGATCACAGCAGCCCCAATTAAAATTAAGAGAATCCCGAGGATGCCTCTTCTTGAGGCTTTCTCCTTAAAGACCATGAGAGCTATTAAAACTGTGAACAGAGTTTCCGTGTTGAGCAGGAGAGAGGCATTGACAGCTGTTGTCTTACTCAGTCCAAACATGAATAAGAGCGGCGCCAAGAAAGAGCCAAAAAGCACGATAAAAGCTAACAACAGTAAATCTCGCCTTGAGAAGACCTCTTGGGTTTTGACTTTAAATTCAAGTCTTTCAAGGATCTTCTCCTTGACGGGTGTAAAACGGAGAAACATTAAAACTATCCCAGCTGTCAGGTAGATACTTCCTGCTATTATCATGGGGTGAACAGTTTTAAGGGTTATTTTATTCAGCGTTGAACTTATTCCAAAGAGCAGGGCTGCCAAAACTGCGCTCACATAGCCGTAGTGGTGGGTCATGCTAATAGATACAAAAGGGGAAGTTATAAACGTATTTCACATGAAAAAATGGGAGAGTAATACAAAGTTTCATTCTTTCGAGCAAAGTAACACTTGAGTAAACTACCCCGCCCTTACGGGTGGGGTTTTCTGCCTCATAAGGAAGACTTGCCCCGTGATGACAGTCTCATAAGGCACAACACGGCATTTTTGATATGTCTCCTTTGAAGGAAAGTGCGGCAAGCTTTATTGCCTCGCTCATCGTCGGGAAGACGTGAAGAGTGTCTATAACCTCATCTACGGTCATTCTGTTCCTAATTACCATAGCCGCCTCGTGGATCATCTCAGCGGCGTTGTAAGCTAAGATGTGAACTCCAAGGATCTCCTTTGTTTTTGCATCAACGACCATTTTTATCAGGCCCCTTTCTTCACCTAGAATCAATGCCTTTGGGACGTTCGAGATCTCTACCGTTCTGCATGAGCATTCCGTAAACTTTTGGGCTTCCCTGTCGGTTAACCCCACACTCGCAAGCTGCGGATCGGTGAACACAACCTTCGGAACAACCCTATAGTCGATCTTAATGTTCTTTTCCTCCAATGCGTTTGTTGCCGCGGTAAAGCCCTCCTTGGCTGCCACTGTCTCTAACATAGGCTCACCTATCACATCTCCAGCCGCGTAAATGTTTTTGCCTGCTTTCAGCGTTTCATCCACAATAACAAAGCCCTTTTCGTTGGTTTTCACATCCGTGTTCTCGAGGCCCAGATTGTGAGTATTTGGACTTCTCCCAGTCGCGAAGAAAACGTATTGTGCTTCAAACACCTTCTCTTTTCCCCTCACTTCAGCATGGACTCTAACTCCCTCTCCAGCTCTTTCAAGGCGTCTTATCTTCACGGAAGTGTTTATATTGACCCCCTCCTCACCTAGAATGTCCTCAAGCTCTATTGCCAGTTCAGGCTCAGCTGTGGGCATTATCCTTATGCTTCTCTGCAGAAGAGTTACCTCGCTCCCGGCCCTCGCAAAGATCTGGGCGAATTCTAAGGCTTGGGCTCTCCCACCGATGATTACAACCGAGTCGAGAGCCTTTTTAAGTTCAAGTGCCTCAATGTGGGTTAGAATTCTGTCCTTAACGTCTTCAACACCGCCTATGGTTAAAATTCTTGGCTTTGCACCCGTTGCTATGAGGGCCTTTTTGAACTTGATCTTCTCGCCGTTTACCACGATTTCACTGTTTGAGCTAAACCTCGCAGAGCCGTCGATGTAATCCACGTTCTCTAGACTCTCCAGAACTTTCTCATACTTCTCTCTCCTTAGCTTTTTTACGAGTTCATCCTTTCCGTCCAGCAGTTTTCTAAAGTCAAACTCCTTAAGGGTGAAGCCTAAGCCGGAGTAATGATTCACTAACGCCCTTTTCTTAAGTTCCAAGGCGGTTAGGAGATACTTAGTCGGAACACAGCCAACGTTTACACACGTCCCTCCAATCGGGCCTCGGTTGACCATGAGGGTCTTCACATCAAGCTCATCCGCTTTTAAAGCCGCAGCAAATCCCGCCGCTCCACCTCCAATAATAACAAAATCGTATTCGTTCATCATGTTGTACCTCCACTAACAAAAAAATCTGATTCTAGTGCACCAAAAGATTAAGAGAGAAGAAAAAGATCAGTGGCAGCATCCATGTCTTTTGTGGCCATGTTCGTGTTCCATCTCTTCCCCTTTAATGTATTCTTCCGGGTTAGCTTCAAATTCGGCCTTACATTCAGGGGAGCAGAAGTAGTAAACTTTGCCATTATATACTGCTTTAAGTTCAGTTCCTTCACTAACTTCCATTCTACACACAGGATCAATGGGCATTTACTCCACCTCAACTTCGTAGCCGTATCGCTCTATTGCCCTTACAATGTCTTCAAGCCTTGTCTTTTCAGGATCGAACTCAACAACGGCAGTCTTCTTCTCAAGGCTGACCTCGCCCTTAGCTCCAACACTCTCAATTGCCTTGCTTATCCTCATAACGCAGTGCTGGCAGCTCATATTGGGTATTTTCAATATAGCTCTCATCATTTTGCTATCACCAGAATTACCTTAGAATAGAACATTTATTGCCCTTATCTTTTTCAAAGTGGGAAAAAGTAATCAAAAAAGTTTTAAAAATTGAAATTATAGGGACTCGATAATTTTGATAACCCTTTCCTCCATGGGCTTCATGAGCTTAACTACTTCTTCCCCTGCTATCTTCCATGCCACACTAGGCAAAGTAACGCCGAGGTAGTTTCCGTCCTCTCTGCGGTAGCCAAAGCCCGTGCAGGGGAGCAAAGCTCCTATGTTTGGGTCTATCTTCACAAGCTCTGCCACGAGCTCTTTGTCACATATAAATAAGAGATGATAGTCCGCGACAATGCCGTCCTCTCTTTCCACTATCGCTACAGGAATCCTTTCCCCTATGAGAAGGAAACCTTCCTCTTCAAGCCTCTTCTTGAAGCGCTCCCATAGGAAGTCAAGATCTTCCTCGAACTTTCTCACGTAATAAAACACTCTCACACCTCCAGGAACATCTTTTTGTCGCTCGTCTCGACCATTATGCACTTTTCAAAACTGTATTCCACCCCTACTTTCTCTAAAAATTCCCTTATCTCCTCACTCTCGGCTCCTGGCTGGAACCAGAGTTTTTTGAAGCCTGCTTCAACAGCCTCCTTCGCCACCTGCAAACCTACTTTAGGTGGAACTACAAAGACTATGACATCCACATCCTTTGGAAGCTCTTTGATACTTTTGTAGCACTTCACGCCTTCAATCTCATCGTAATTCGGATTCACTGGAAGGACTTCAAAGCCTTTGCTGAGGAGATCTTTCAATATTACATTCCCATACTTAGCGGGGTTTTTGCTTGCTCCAACGAGAGCTATCTTCTTGAATTCTTTCACATTCATTTTCCTCACCAAGCTTGAATTACGGTTCACCCTTTTTATACGTTTTTGGACAAAAATGGATAAAAGAGGATCATCCAGTGCTTTTTAATCTGGAATTCCTTGGAGCTAAGGAAGGTTCTTTGCCATATGCCCTTAAGACAAGATAGAGAGCCACTATAAGGTAGCCGAACTGGACTATCACTCTTCCCCACTCCATCTTCACTGAGTAGCCGAAGAGCACCGCAAAGATTGAACCAATAGCTCCCTTGTGGTGGAATATACTGTCCTCTGATATGCCGAGATTGTAAGCTGGTTCTTCAATGAATCCTAAACTCATCCCTTCCTCTTCTCCCCATTCAATAAGCTCGTGGGTTCCGTAGCCGGCTAATCCAGCGGCAACAAACACGAGCAATATTGAGCTGTAATAGAAGAACGTCCTCAGGTTTATTCTCATTCCCACCCCATAGATTAGGTATGCCAAAACCAGAGCGCTGATAACACCACCCATGAGTCCTACTAAAGTTCCTCCCAAGTCCTGGGTGGCGAAAGGCGTAAGGAAGAGCACCGTCTCAAGACCCTCCCTGAAAACCACTATGAAGGTGAATCCTATTAAAGCGAAGGGGTTTATGGCCCTACTTACCTTGCTTTCTATTTCGGCTTTGATGTTCCTTCCTTTGGTGGCCATCCAGTAAATCATGCTCGTTAGCACTATGACAGCCAGGTAAGAGGCAACTCCTTCAAAGAGCTCCTTCTCCTCAAGGCCTCCATAGAGTGCAAGGATTGCAGCTCCTAAAACTACACTGGCAAGTGCTGATAATCCAACTCCTGTCCATACGTCTTTGATCTGCTTTTCCCTACCAGTACGTTTAAGGTAGGCAATTATAATAGCAACAATTATCGCAGCCTCCAATACCTCCCTAAATGTGATTAGGAACTGCCCTATCATTTTTTCACCTCCAATTTTAGACCAACCTAAAATAATTTTGTCGGCTTATTATTTTTACCCTTTCAGAATTGAAATTTCGAAATAGCAAAGTTAAATGCACCCATCCACAAGAAAATTACCATTTTTATAAACCAGTTTACTTCTAATATCGAACTGTAATTTTATGACATTCGACATAATTCCACAACTTTGAGAAGCATGGCTTAATGGGCTTAGCAATATGAAAAATTTCCAGAATAATATTTAACAAAAAATAATAGAACAAGGGTTTAGATCTTTCCAACTAGCTCAAGGCTAACTTTTAAAGTTTCCTTGCCTGGCTCCCAGCTCGCCGGACAGACTTCTCCTGGGTGTTCTCTTACATATTTGGAAGCTTTGAGCCTTCTAAGTATCTCCTTGGCACTTCTCCCTATGCTGTTGTCGTGAATGTCCATGCTGACAACTTTTCCATCCGGATCTATTATGAAAGTGGCCCTCCATGAGACCCCCTCATCCTCTATGTAAGTCCCAAAAAGCCTGCATATCTTCCCCGCAGGATCAGCTAGCATTGGATAGCGCACCTTTTTGATTGCAGGGGAATGATCGTGCCAAGCTTTGTGAACGTAAGCTGTATCAGTAGATACGCTAATTATTTCAGCACCTTCCTTCTTGAACTCCTCGTAATACTCAGCGAGCTCTTCAAGCTCCGTTGGGCAGACAAATGTAAAGTCCGCTGGATAAAAGGCTAAAACAACCCATTTGCCTCTGTAGTCCGAAATCTTGAGCTTTCCTATTTCGTCTTTCTCCGGGAAGTAGGCATCGGCCTCAAAATCGGAAATCACTTCTCCAACCCTCACCATTTGGTTCACCTCACGATTAATTAGGTAACCCTAATTTAAAAAGGTTGTCCTAACAAAGTGTGAAGTTTTGAACTTCGAAGCTTTTCACTTCGAAAGGATAAACTTAAAGCCCCAAAGCAGAAATTCCACACGGTGGTAGCATGAAGCTCAAAGTTATTCTCGGAACGGCAAGGAAAGGAAGACGAAGCGAGAAAGTTGCCCGATATTTGACAAGAAAGGCCAAAGAACTTGGCTGGGATGCCGAGCTTATAGACGTGAAGGACTACTTCTTCTGTTATACCCACCGCTGGAATGTAACACCGGAAATGGAACGCTATAGGGCAAAAATCCTTGAGGCTGATGCTCTCGTGATAGTTGCTCCCGAATACAACGGGAGCTACCCAGGAGAGCTTAAGATACTCCTCGACACAATATTTGACGAGTACGAGAGCTTACCTGTTGGAATAGTCACCGTATCGTCAGTTACAGGTGGAGTAAGACTTCTCCAAGAGCTTAGATTAGCGGCAGTAAATTACAAAATGCTTCCCATCGGGCAAGTTCTGTTTTACAATGTCGATGACCTCTTTGAAGACGATGAGCTGAAGGACAAAAAATACGAAGAGAGAGTAGATAGACTCCTCAAGACGCTTGAGAAGTACGCGAAGGCTCTAAGACCAATAAGAGAGGAAGTTAGAAAGAAGCTGACGAGGGATGAAACTCACCTCTGACTAATTCCAAGCAGGCAGTAGTGGTAGGGATAGAGGCTAAATGCCTCCACGCTGAAGTGTTCTTCCATCATTTTCCTCGCCTCTTCCTCGCTTATTCTCTCATACAAGGGCGGCCCGCGCGGAGTGGGAATTTTCTTCCAGTCGAGCAGGAGGACGTAGTCAGACCTTTTAGCCGCTTCCCTAAGGAACCTCTCCGGCTCTGGAAGCTCGTGGAGGACGTTGGATAGGAGTATCAGGTCGGCGCGGACTTCGGGAAGTCTATCTCCAAGGATTAGCTTTACGTTCGTTATTTCCTCTTCCTCAAGCCTCTCCTTAAGGTACTCCAGCCTCTCCGCGTTTATATCGACAGCATAGACCTCCCTAAAGAGCTTCGCCAGCGGAAGCGTAAAGTACCCCGTTCCGGCTCCAAAATCTACGAGAATGCCTTTTTTGGGAATCCTCTCCCTTATAAGCTCCACCAGAGGTTCAACCGGCTGGATTCTCTTCCTAAATTCGTCATGGAGGTAGTGCATTCACTCACCCCCAAAGCCCTTGAAGTAGACCGTGGCGGGACAGCCGTGGCACTTCTTGCCGTAGAGGTAGCAGTCCTTACACACCTTTCCGCATGGGGCCACTTCTCTAACGGGGTCGAGCTTGAAGTCCACGAACTCAGGATAGGCTGGAGAGGAGCCGAGGGAGACGTCCATCTCTCTCACTTCTTCCAGAGGGCGTATCGTGTTCTCTATAGTGGCCTCAAGGGCGGAGTAGTTCTCGGCAACAAGGGCCAGGTTGAGGTTGTACTTTCCGGTGGTTGCTGCCACAAAGACCGTTCTGGGACACCTCGCGAAGACATCGGCGAGCCTCTCTGCCTCGTCCATGCTCCTCACGCGGAGGTTCACCACGGCGGAGACGAAGCCCCTCTTCCTTATGTTGAGGAGGGCCTGAACCTTTATCTCCCCCTTTCTCTCAAGCCGCTCAAGCCTCTCCCTGGCGGAGGGGTGGCTTATCCCGAGCTCCCTCGCTATGGTTGAGATTTTCGTCCTGCCGTCCTCCCTGAGGATACGGTATATCTTTAGGTCGCGCTCGTCCATGAGATCACCTTCATTTTGAAGGCTCTATCCTAAAATTTCTTGGGAAATGAATATAAGTCTTTTGAATTCATGAAAAAATTGAGGTGATGTCCATGGAGAGGAACGAGGGCAAGATGGACAGGCTTTTGAGGATAGTGCTCGGAATAGTCCTGATAGCGCTCTGGGCTCTGAGGGACTTCAGGTACGAGCTCGTCGTGCTCCTTATCGGCCTGATAGCACTCATAACGGGCCTCACGGGATTCTGTGCAATTTATAAACTCCTCGGCATAAGTACCTGCAAAGAGTGCTGAGGTGAGAGAGTGAAAAACACCGTTAAAGTGCTCATAGCGTCAGGGGAACTGCTCATACTGGCCAGCCTCGTCATGATGGCAACTGGATTAGCCATGGGAAACCCATCTTCGAACCTGGGAAGCCTTTTGGACTACTCCACGGCAAGAAGGGTTCACGCGCTGACGGCGTACCTCTTCATACCCCTCCTCTACGTCCACGTGACAGCTGGATTAGCTATTGCGCTCAAAAGGCTTGAGGCATTGAAGAGCGAAAAAACTCAAAAGACCGTCTTAGGGGCGTGGACGGCCGTAGTTGCAGTGGTATTGCTCCTGGCGCTCGTTCCCGGAGGCTCTTCGTCACTTTCAAGCTCGGTTTCAGCATCTAACAGCACTTCCGTGGGGCTAACCCTCGAGGAGGTGGCAAAGCACAGCACGGAGAACGACTGCTGGGTCGTGATAGGAAACGACGTATACAACGTTACCTCGCTCATAGACACCCACAGCGGCGGCAGGGAGGAGATAATAGCCTATTGCGGGACCAATGCCACTGAAGTTTTCTTCTCCAAGCACGACCAGAGCGCCTACGAGGTTCTGCAGAGCTACTACGTTGGGAGCATTGGAAACTCATCGCAGGGTTCATTTGAGACAGGGGCTAAAGGAGACAGAGAAAAGGAAGAAAGAGAGGATGACTAATGCCCTTTACTTTTTCAGCGTTCGCTCGCCTGTTCTGCGTTTGAGAGCTTCCCTTCTTGGGTTCCGCTTATGGGAAGTGAGACCACACCAACCTGGCCGTCTTCGATGAACGCTGTCGTCCTAATTCCTACCGTCCCGTCGGTGTTCAGAACCTTGAAGGCGATTACCTTGATTTCTTTGCCAGTCTGGGGGTTCCTGCCGGTGTAGACTTCGAGGAATACCCTGTCGAGGTAGTCCGCTGCGAGTCTTGTCATGCTTGGGGCTATGGATGCAAACCTCGGCTCGACCTCTCCGAGCTCCGCGCCATCTGCTCTGGTTCCCGGATCTCCGATTATCACGGTGGTTCTGTCCTTCGCGTCGGTTATGGCGTAGACCATGACCTCCGAGCTAACGTTTTTTGCCTTCTCCAGCTGGATGGGAATGAAAGGCCCATTTCCAAAGGTGATGTTGACTACCCTCGCATTTGGAAGCTCTCCGAAGGACTTCTCGCCGAACTTGTCCATGAATATCCCGTCGAGGAGGGGGCTTATTGTGCACGAGCACAGCTCACTTTGGGTCTGCATCGAGGCCTTCAACGAAGAGCCCGTTATGGCGCTCTGGAATGCATCAAGGACCCTCTTCGCATCTTTTGTCTCGGAGTGAGTTCCTCCTATGATCATGTTCAGGTTGACCAGCTGTTCAGCCAGCTGTTTAAGGTCGGCCTTCATTGAAAGTGCCGTAATCGTGTACTGGCCAGGCATGAGATAGAGGTCCTCCATCGGGGTGGGGTCGTAGGGGCCGGTGTCGCTATCGGTCGGCTCAAAGACGAATGGCGCTATCTGGGCGTTCAAATTGCATATCGCCTGGTCTATGTCAAGGGGTTCGTCCTGGACGTCCAGGAACTCAAGGTAGTTGTTGTCCGGAGGTAAGAGTCTGTAGCAAAAGCCGTCGTCAGATATTCCAAGGAGAGTCGTGTTAATGGGAGGAACCGTGTAAACTCCGCTTTCGTCTGGGGCTATCTGCATAACTGTCTCGCCCGTGTTGGGATCCACCATCTTTAGAACTCCGAAGCCCCCAGCTGCGGCCTTTATCTTCATGCCGTTCTTGGCGTAGAGCTTTATTGAAAGATAGACCTGTCCTGCCCCAACGGTTCTTCCACCCTCGCGGATAGCCACTAAAGCGCTTCCAGTGCCGACGTGGTATATCTCAAGGCCCTCCATCTGGTAGCCTTTAACCGCCATCATCTTCTCTACCATAGCCTCGCGGCCCAGCTTTGATATCTCACCGTTCGAGATGTAGAAAAACTCGCCACGCATGTTGTAGAAGTCCGTTATCGGCTCTCCGTTGCTGGCGTTCTCCCAGTAGGAAGTCTCAACTGCACCCACTCCCACGAGCGACCTCATATTTAGAGCCTCGTAGTACTTTAACTCCGCCAAGTTCTGGAGGATGTAAACCCTCTTCTCAACGTCGCTCTCGTTGGCGGCCATCTCCGCGAGAACCTTCGCTGATTTCTCCCAGTTCTGGATTTCGGGGCTTTCAAGCTCAAGGCCGAGCTTTTCAAGCTTTTCCTTTGTATTGGCTATCTCTTTGTCGTAGAGCTCGATTAACCCATCAAGCTTCTCCTCATCGGCCTCCCAGCTGGGCTGGGGGATAGTTTCTGCTGGAGCACTAGTTGTGGTCTCTTTTGGAGTTGTAGTAGTAGGGTTAGTTGTTTCCGTTTGAGTTTTTGTCTCGGTTTCGGTTTTTGTTACCGTCTCCTCAGGTCTGCTGACAGTTTCCGTACTAACACTTTGGTTTATGCATCCAGAGATGAACGCTCCAAGCAACACTACACTCAAAAGCAGGGCAAAGCCTGCAAATTTTTTCGTTTTCATTTTTAAAACCTTCTTTCAGTCACGAAAAGGCAAAAATCAAAAGAAGCAAATTCTGTCTAGTGACTTATAATAAGAGTTACTTGTAAGGGTATATAACAGTTGTGCTTTACAAGGAAGAAAAAAGTAAACAAAATTGTACTCACAAAAGCTCTTCAATGAGGGTCATTATGTTGCTTCTGGCCTTTGCCTTTAACCTCTCTAGGTGATCACTTAAAGCCTCCCCAATGCCGTGCACAAAAAGGCTCAAGGCTTCTTCCCTGCTCAATCCACGGGAGCGTAGGTAAAATAGGGCATCTTCATCAAACTGGGCAACGCTCGACGAATGCGACGCCGTCTCTATCTCTCCGGTGTCCACCTCAAGCATCGGCACGCTAACGCCTAATGATCCCTCATCCATGATGACCACGTGGGAGCTGACTTCACTCGAAGAGTTCTTAGCCTTTTCAAAAACTTTTGCTACACCTCTGTGCACTACCCATCCATTCTTGTAGGAATAACCGTTTACCCGTGTTTCACTTTTACTTTTCTCTCCATATTGAAGAACATTAGTTAGGTAATCAACGGCTGAGCCTATCCCTATGGGAATTCCCCTTAAGATGAGTTCGCTTCCAACTCCTTCAAGGGAGTAGTCTTCTCTGTGGTGGCTCATTTTTCCTCCCTTGACTATAGTGAACGCTCTAACCTTTGATCTCTCGCCAAGCGTAGCTCTGAGAAGGTAGTGGGACAAAGCTTTGTGATTCCCAACGGTCAAGATCTCAGCTTCAGCATTTTTAAGCCTAAGTTCAACCACAAAGGATTTTGTTCCTTTTTCAGAGAGGTCGTAGATTATTATCGGCACATTGGTGTTTTCTACTTCAATACTGAGGTGATGGCTTATGAAAGCATTTTCAGAGAGGTGGGAAACTATTACAAGCGGTTCAAGCAAGTTTTTGGTTATCTTAAGCCGGTAAGCTTTCTTAAGGGCATAAAAATGGAAGCCCAGAATTCTCGACTCTTCTGGCTGAGAAAGACCTAGGGTTCCCTCCTCAAGCTCAACTCCTGGGGGAAGATCAGAGCTTGTCTCGCTTCCAGAAAACACAACGTGTCCGCTAACCGGCACTTCGCTGGCTTTTGCTTCCGTAGGGAGCTTTAGCGGAGAGTTTTCCTCGAACAGCTTCCATTTGGTGTAACTCCTTATCGTAGGGCTATCTCCGTACTTCTGATAGGTGAGCTTTTCAAGCGCTTCTGCAGTTATTGTAAGTGACATCATCCAACACCTCCCACTTCGCTGAACTCAAGCTCTATAACCTTCTTGAGAACTTCAACGTATTCAAAGGGAAGTCCCTCAAGAATTTCGCTTATAAAACCAAGCACTATGAGGCTTTTAGCTTCTTCTTCCTTTATGCCCCTCGCGTTGAGGTAGAAGAGCTTATCTTCACTGAGCTTTCCAGTCGTTGCCTCATGAATTATGCTTGCCGAAGGCTCATCGTTCTGGTTGTGTGGATAAGTGTAGGCCCTGCTTTCTTCATCAAGAATGAGAGAATCACATGAAACTGTAGCAGTTGAGTTCTTTGCTCCCTTGGCTATCCTAACGAGACCACGATAAATGTTTATTCCCCCGTTGGCACTTATGCTCTTGGAAATTATCTTTGAACTTGTATTTTTGCCCACGTGAAAGCTCTTAGCCCCAGTATCCTTTAGGAAAGGTCCGTTGCTGAGTGAGACTACGTATTGAGCAGTCCTGGCGTTGTCCCCTTTTAGAACACTTGACGGATATGTGTAGGTTATTCTGCTCCCTATGCTTCCCTCAATCCACTCGACGTAGGCGTTTTCCTCGATTATCGCCCTTTTGTTGTTGAAGTTGATGACGTTCCTGCTCCAGTTCTGTATGGTTGTGAACTTGACGGTTGCTCCCTTGTGGGCGTATATCTCGACCATGCCGTCGTGGAAGGAGAAGCCCTTGTACATCGGTGCTGAACAGCCCTCTATGAAGTGGACGTAGCTCCCCTCATCCGCTATGAGGAGAGTGTGCTCGAACTGCCCCTCTAAGGCCGAGCCTATGACGAAGAAGGCCTCTATCGGGAAAGGCACTCTAACCCCCTTGGGGATGTAGACGAAGGCACCTCCACTCCAGAGCGCATGATGAAGGGCTGAGAACTTGTGCTCACCCGGTGGAAAGACCCTTCCGAAATACTTCTTGACCAAATCGGGGTATTTTTTCACGGCCTCCTCCATTGGAACCATTATTATGCCCTTCTTCTCAAACTCATCTTTGAGCTGAGAATAAACGCTCTCGCTATCAAAGACGGCTGTTAAGCCAGAAAGAAACTTCTTTTCTATTTCCGGAATGTTAAGTTTCTCAAAAGTTTTTCTAATGTTCTCTGGCAAATCATCCCAGTCCCTTACCTCCTTCTGTAGCTCCGGTTTGGTGTAAAGAATAAGGTTGTCCAGATCGAGTTCCTCAATACCAACAACCCATTTGGGCATCGGGAGTCTTTCAAAAAGTTCTAAAGCCCTCAACCTATGCCTAAGCATCCATTCTGGTTCTTTCTTTATTCTTGAAAGTTCCTCAACGGTGTCTCGGCTTATCTTTCCTTTCAGTTCTATTTCCTTAGGATAGGGGACAGCGGTACCGAGTATTTCCTCAAGGGAGCCAGCCTTTAAAATTTCTTCAAGCTTGGAATATTCGCTCATAACGCCTTCACCGCCGCAAAACCCTTCTCCTCTATCATCTTTACCAGCTCAACTCCCCCAGATGCAACTATTTTTCCTTCCTTAATAACGTGAACCCTGCTGGGCTTAAGGTGCTCGAGGATTCTACCGTAGTGGGTTATCAAGAGAATCGACGTGCCTTCTTCGTGAAGTTTGTTTATAACATTGGCTATCATTTTTAGAGAATCCACATCAACCCCGCTGTCGGGCTCGTCCAAGATAAGAAGCTTTGGCTTCACAAGGTATGCCTGGAGCATTTCAAGTTTCTTTCTCTCGCCTCCAGAAAATCCGACGTTCAAGAACCTTGCAAGTATTGACTCATCCAACCCGAGCTCTTGAACAGCATTAAATATGAGCTCATAAGCCTGTATCTCATCAAACCCCTTGAGGTTCTTCAAAACTCTCTGCAAAAACTGGATAACCTTGACACCTTCAACCTCCACTGGATGCTGAAAGCTTAGAAAAATCCCCTTTTTGACCCTTTCCTCGGGAGGCATGTTGGTTATGTCTTCTCCTTCAAAGAGTATTTTGCCGTCTACTACTTGGTATTTTGGATGACCTGCTATGGTCAAAGCTAGAGTGGATTTCCCACTTCCATTAGGCCCCATTACAACATGAAGTTCTCCATCATCAACGGTGAGGGAGATACCCTTTAAAATTTCCTTATCTTCCACTTTAACTCTCAGGTTATCCACTTTCAACATGACCATCACCGTCCATTATCGGTACAGTTTTGTGTAAGAGAAAATGCTTTTAAAAGTTTTCTACACAAAAGTGAGTAATGAAAGCAGAATAACAAAAGAGAAAAGTTTAAAAATTTCAGCCCTTTTGCTTAAAATTCCGGTCTCTGATAGACGGAGCGGAGCATGAGTTCCTCAACTCTAACATCCGGTGGGAGCTTCAACACACAGCGTAGGGCCTCGGCAACCTCTTCCGGCTTGAGAAAGCCATGTTCCTTTGGCTTTCCGGGTTTGCTTCCAGCGAAGTGAGTATCCACCGCTCCCGGCCTCAGCTCAAGGAAGCGAATCTCGGGGTTCTCCATCTGAAAAGTCCGGACTAAAGCTCTCGCTGCCCACTTTGTGGCTACATAGGGCCCTCCGCCCGGGAAGACCCTTGCCGAAACGTCCGAAGTTACCGCCACGACGGTCCCTTTTCTCTTCCTCAGGCTCGGAAGAAATGTCTTAATCGTCCTCCAGAGGCCGAGAGTGTTCACCTGGAGCATCCTCTCAAAGTCCTCGTCCCTTATCTCTTCAAGCCTGCCGAAGTAGCCAATGCCTGCGTTCGCAACGACCAGGTCAACTTCCCCAAAGCGTTGGAGAACCCTACTGGCAAAATCATCAACGCTCTCCGGCCTTGAGACGTCGAGGTAATGGTAGAATACTTCTGTCTCCAGGCTCTCAGCGAGCTTCTCCAGCTCCTCAACATTCCTAGCACCCAGGGCAAGCGAGTAGCCTTCCTCAGCAAGTATTTCCGCTATCGCCCTGCCTATTCCCCTCGACGCACCTGTAACAACTGCTACCTTCACAAAAACCACCTTTCATATTCCTCCAGCAGGGTTTAAAAGAACATTGGAACATTAAAGGGAAAAGAAAAAATCAAAGGAGCTCCTTCATTGCCCCATAGCCGAGTTCGAAGGCCTTTACGTTGGCCTCCACAGCTTTCTCAGGTACACTTGCCTTCACGGCCTCAAGCATTGTCTCCTTGTCTATTGGGAAGTCTGGAAGGGCCGTTAGGGCACCAACGAGGACGACGTTCTGAGCGAGGGCCGTTCCTGCTTCTTCAGCCAGGTTGAGGGCGTCTATCTCGTAGAGCTTAGCTCCAGCCCTCTTAATGTTCTCAATTATCTCATCGTAGGTCACGTACTTGTCTATCTTGCCCTTCACGAAGTTTTCTGTCTCGTAGGGGTGGTGGATGAGGCGCGTGTTGGTTATCACAACTCCTCCGGGCTTGAGGAAGTAAATGTACCTTAAAGCCTCCATCGGCTCAAGGGCGAGGATTACATCCGCTTCACCGTAGGGAATGAGCGGCGAGAGGCCTTCATCGATGCGCTGGTGGACTATAACGGAACCGCTTCTCTGGGAGAGGCCGTGGAGCTCCCCGCTCACCACGTGAATTCCCTTCCTCGCGCACGCTTCCCCGACTATGTTGGACATGAGCACTATACCCTGACCGCCGACGCCGCAGTAGATAACGTTCATTGTCCTCCCCTCCTGAGCATTATCTGCTCCAGCTCGCGGTAATCCTCTATCGTCACGTAGGGCTTGTCCTCACCGCCGTAAAGGGTTGCCGTCGAGTGGATAGCGTTATGTGGACACAGCTGAGCGCAGACGCCACAGCCGACGCAGACCTCTGGAAGGATCTTCGCCTTCAGGTCGGTCTCGTCTATAACTATCGCCGGACAGCCGAAGTCTCTTATGCAGTTGTAGGCCCTCTCGCAGGCGTCCTTGTCAACGAAGTAGGGGACTATCTTTCCTCCAGCACGTCTGTATTCGCGGAAGTGGTAGAGGGCGCAGTCTCCCCTCGATATGACCACGGAGAGGCCGTCGTACTTCAAAGCTTCTCTAAGCTTGCCTATGTTCTTCCTCGCCTGGAATGAGTCTATTACCACGATCTTCTCGACGCCTAATCCACGGAGCACGCTCTCTATGTCTATGCGCTTCTCGTAGGGGTTCACCTTCTTGGGGCTTCCCGGATGAGCCTGCTGGCCGGTCATAGCCGTCACAGCGTTGTCAAGGATTATTAGCGTCATCTTGGAGTTGTTCCTGATGGCGTTGACTATTCCGGGCAGAGCGGCGTGGAAGAAGGTCGAATCGCCTACAAGCGCCACTACCCTCTCCTGGGCGGAATGCTGGACGCCGTGGGCTATTCCGAGGGAAGCCCCCATCGCCAGGAGAGAATCACTCCAGCCGATGTGCTCAAGGGCCAGCATCGAGTAGCAGCCGATATCGTTTGCTAAGTAGTAGTTCTCTATGTTACCCATCGCCCTCCTCAGGGCCCAGAAAGTAGCTCTGTGAGGACAGCCTGCGCAGAAGGTGGGCATCCTCGGCGGGGCGAGCTTTGCAAGCTCCCACATCCTCTTAAAGTGCCCCTCATAGTCGAAGGGGAGCTCCTTTCCGAGAACCTCAGCGAGAACCTTGATGACAATGGGAACGTTGTACTCGAGCATCTCAAGGAAGTGGCCGCTCTTCTTGCCGATTATCTCGATGTCTGGGTTTCTTTCCTTCGCTATTTGCCTCACGAAGCCCTCTATGTATGGGAATAGCTCTTCAACCACTATCACCTTCTCAAGGCCCTCCATGAAATCCCCAATGAGCTTCTCTGGGATCGGGTTGAGGACTCCGAGCTTGAGGATGTATGCTTCTCCCTCGAGCTTCTGAAGGCTCTCAAGGACGTAGGAGTAGGCAACTCCGGAGGTGATGATGCCGATTCCCTTTGCCTCTTCGGGCTTTACCTCCTTCACCTCCTTTCCGTCGAAGTATTCAACCCGGTTCAAAGCTAAAAACTCCGGGTCTTCCTTCATCTTCGCTATCTTTTCCAGAAGCTCAGCCTTGAACTTCCTCGCGAGCGAACCCACGGTCGCGTAGCTCCTCCGGTTCTCCTTCCACGAGAGCTTATCGAAGGGCGTCCTCTCAAGCTTTCCGACCTTTACGAGGCCGCTCTGGTGGTTCACCCTCGTCGTTGTCCTCACCAAAACAACGCTCCCGTACTTCTCGCTCAGCTCGAAGGCCTTCTTTACCATCTCGTAGGCTTCCTGCGGGTTGGATGGTTCAAGCATCGGAAGGTATGCCGTATAGCCGAACCACCTGCCGTCCTGCTCCGACTGGGAGGAGTGCGCATAAGGGTCGTCCGCTATAACCACAACGAGCCCGCCCTTAACGCCGGTGTATGCGAGCGAGTAGAGGGTGTCTGAGGCTACATTCCCTCCAACGCTCTTCATTGACGTGAATCCTCTGAGACCGACGAAAGCGGCTCCGGCAGCTGTTTCAAGGGCTACCTTCTCATTGGCCGCTATTTCCACAACAAGGTCGTTGCGGTAGCGGGAAACCCTGTCGAAGGTGTCGAGAATTTCTGTTTGGGGAGAACCTGGATAAAAAGCCGCAACTTTCACATCGGCCTCCAATGCTGCCCTTACAATAGCCTCATTAGCCAGCATATACCCCGTGTGGGGCTCCTCTTTGAGAACCTCTTTCAGGGACATAGGAACACCAAAATAATTTAGACTTCAAACTATAAAGGTCTTTCTTAGAACAAAAATGAGTAAAAAGGGGCAAAAATGAAATCACTCACCCTGCAGCAAAAGGGATGGAAGCTTTGGAGTTCTTGCGGCTAATTCCCTATCAAGCATAAACACGATCTGTGGGCTGTCCTTGGCGAACTTTAGCTTATCCAGTATTTTCTTTACACTTGCCTCTTCCTCAACCTGCTCGTTAATAAACCACTCCAAGAATGCCCTCGTTGAGTAATCTTTTTCCTCCTCAGCCAAAGCTGCCAGTTCGTTTATACATTTGCTTATGAACTTCTCATGCTCATAAGCAGCTTCAAAAGCCTCTGTTGGACTCTCCCACTCCTTTGGAGGTTGCGGAATCTCAGTAAGCTCAACTCTCCCATTTCTGTCGTATATGTAGTTGTAAAATCTCAATGCATGCCCTATTTCTTCCTCAGCCTGAGCTTTCATCCAGCTGGCAAAACCCTCAAGGTTCAAATCGTCAAAATATGCCGCCATAGCAAAGTACAGATAGGCAGAATAAAGCTCTCTGTTTAGCTGTTCATTCAGAGCCTTAAGCATTTTTTCACTCAACATGCCTACCACCACTACTTTTTTGGACTTTAGAATATTTTAAGATATTGGTTTGAATTCATTTCTCCTCTACACACTATTCTTTATTTTCCAGACACTTGACGAATGCATCCCACACCTTGAAAGGCCCGGTAACGCAAGTCATATAACAGTTGCAGTCAAACTTGACATCTGCACATTCGAGTATAGTGCATATGTTGGCCGGGTCTTGGGGATCTATACCGTCAAGGGGGGCCAAACACGGGTGCAAATCACCCCATCCCGACTGGGGAAGACTTTTCCGGATGTCACTTGCATAAGAGTTTATTGAAGCCCCAGTTACAACGGCATTGGTCTCAGGCATTGGAGGCCATGGAATGATGCATTGATATCTTTCTATGACATCCCATATCAGATGGAAGTAGTAAGCAAAAACCACAGCAGGTCCAAAGTTTTTACTTTCAAGGCAGCACAACCTACAGGTTTCACCTTCCACAACGCCAACCATAGAGGCTTTAAGTTTGCACAGTTCACACTCCTCTGGAGTAGTATAAGTCTTCAAGCTCATGGGTCCTAAAGGATAAGTATTGGCATGCATTGTGTTAAGTGTTATCTCACCAAAACTTGCAGAAAAACTGTTGTAACCAGGCCCATTTCTTAGGATGGCATTAACTCCGGGGAAGAAAGGCACCGTTAAGTTCCTGTCCTCTGCCATTGCAACCATAAGAGATGTCGTTGAATTACCCGATCTGAGGAGAACCTCATGAATACCATAATCAAGTGGAATATTAAGTCTCCCTCTCTTATCGGTCCTTCCGATTTCTTCGCCATCTACTAATACAGTTATGTTAGCACCATAAAAGCCCGGAGGCATAACCACAACGATAGAAAGAGTTAGGGGTTTTTCTTCTAAGACAGCTTCTCTTGGTTTTGGTACTGCAAAGTACCCTGCTATTAAGATGAGCCCCATGAGTAGCAAAACCAACCCTCGCTTATCTTTCTTCATGTAGAAGGCAATTCCTCCAGCTCCAGTTGTAACACCGAGAACCACGAGAAGAACAGCCCAGTTAAAAGTACTAGGTTTAGGTTCTGAGGTTTCAGTTGAGGAATAACTTCTATTCTCTACAAAGAAGGAGAAGTAACCATCCGAGTCTGTCCAGACTGTTCTCCCCGAGATGTTCACAGATGCTCCAGGCACGTTTATTTTTCCATAAATAATCGTCCCATTTTTTACTCTAAGGGACTTTTTCCAGAGGAGTTTTGGCTTTAAATCACTTATGATCACTGTTTGATTCATGTAAACGTCCTCGCCGTCAAAGTAGACCGCTGTGATGTTGTACTCACCGGCCAGGAAAGTTGCGTTCCACTCCACCTCCTCCCCCCACCTCGCGAGCTTTCCGTTTATGTAGATGAAAACCGGCCCCGGGAAGCACTCCCTCGGCGTCACCCACGCCCTTAAGGTTCCACTCTCGTAGAGGAGGTGAACCTTTGGCCTCAGCTCTTCGAGGAGTATTAGCTTTCCATCTGAACCAACATAACCCCCACCGAAGTCGTGCGTGAAGGCGATTGCATAGAAGGTAGTGTAGCCCTCGGGATAGTCCCTTTTCTCCACCTTTTCAAGCGTGGGCTCTATCTCTACCTCACCGCGCCTGACTTCCAGGGTCTTGGTGGGCCCTCCGAGGGGGATAACCTCCGCTCTCCCGGCCTCCTTTTTGAGAACGGCCTCTCCAGTCCAAGTGACGTTCCTCGGGTTAAAGAGCACCAGATCCCAGTCCGAGTTCATCAGGAGAACGTAGTTTCCAAAGAGCTTAACGTGAAGGGGACGGCCTATAATCTTGAGGAAGTGGAAAGTAGCGTTTTGGGGCTCGAACATCGCAACGCCCGCCATCTCGCCCTCCATTATTGCCGCATAAATTGTGAGGTTCCCATCAACGGTTATCCCATCTGGAACGAGAGTCGAATAGTTCTCGGGAAAGCGCCATAGGTAGAACGTCCCGTTCTCAGGGAAGAGCACTCCAATACCACCCTTGGGCTCATTTTTAAACTCAACGGTGAAGTAAACCCTGTCGAGAACTGGAAAGACGTCGTAGGCTTTGAAGGTCTCATTGGGGAGGCGATAAAAGACCATGGTGCCGTTTTTAACTATTCCAACTCCACCGGTCCTGTTGAGCATGCCGGCAAAGTACGCGGTATCTCTTTTGGCATAGACGTGGATGAACTGCAAGCCGGGGTATTCCCAAGCGTAGAGAGTGTTGTTGGCCGGATTTAATGCCAGAGCCGGCCCCCAGTCAGCAGCCATATAAACTTTATCTCCAACCGAAAGGCCGTTGAGGAGGTAAGGTTGCTCCCAGTATATGAAGTGGGTTTCATTGGTCTTGAGCCACACCCTTTCTCCGTAGGTGCTGAAGTAAAGCCCATCGGGGAAGAGCCTGGGATGGAGTATTATTCCCCCAACGTCCCATACAAATATTTTTCCAGAGGATGCAAATGGTAGTATTAACAAAAAGAGGAACACAGCACACAAAGATTTTTTAGAGCTCGGGAACTTCATTAAATAAGGCAAGGAAGAGTCCCCTAAACCCATCCACAATTCCTCCTTTTGAAGTTTGGCTAAATGTTTATACAACATAAAACGATATAAAGTTTGCTTTCTCAAAAAGAATGTTTTGAAAAGCAAACTTCTATCATAAATCAAGAAATACTATTCCTTTGTAAACTTCTCAGATTATGCCCTCCTTTCTAAGCTCTTCCCTTATTCTTTCAAACTCTTCCAGTTTTCCCTGTGTAACTACCCTCTCGGGTCTGAAGGGACAGTCGCAGTAAGGATACTCAAGAAAAGCTTCATAGGTACCTATCTTCCTTGCTATCGCCACTATCTCCTCCTTGTCAAATCCCAAGAGAGGTCTATGGACTGGAAAATCCACACTCATGGTTTCAAAGTAAAGATTCGTTAGGGTTTGAGAGGCTACTTGTCCTAAAGAATCCCCCGTTACTATCCCAAGGGCACCCCGTTCTTTTGCTATCTCAGCTGCTCGTCTGAGCATAGCGACCTTGCATACTACACATGTCCATTCTCTGCGGTTGAGCTTATTCAAGGTAAAAACGTAGGGCTTAAGGATCTCAAAGTGGTTCTCCACGATCAGCTCTATTGGCTCGGGGGAGTAGTCGTTGAGGATCTCCACGACCCTCTCTACGACTTTTTTCGCGTTTTTTCCTTGGTCAAAGTGAACCGCTGTTATCTCAGCCCCTCTTTTTAGCATTAAGAATGCCGCCACTGGAGAATCTATCCCTCCGCTTAAGAGGACAACAACTTTTCCCTGCGTGCCAACGGGTAATCCACCAACGCCTCTAATCTTCTCAAAGAACACGTAGGCTTTACCATCTATTATCTCAATGCCTACGGTAAGTTCCGGGTTCTCGAGATCTACTTTCCATCCAAATTCCTTGACAATAAACGCTCCTATTTCTTTATTAACCTCCATAGATGTCTTCAAAAAAGTCTTATCCAGTCTTTGAGTTTCAACTTTAAAGCTCCTTGGATTAAACTGTCTAAGGGCCTCCTTGAGATATACAGGAACATCATCGTAGTCCATAGCTCTAGCAGGAGATACAGACACCACCCCAGGGACTTTGGCTATTATCTCCGCTGCTTCGTCCGGGGCATCAACGAGAATCCTTCCCCTTATTACCCTCACTTTTCCAATTATGCCTTTCCTCCTTAGAGCCTTCTGGATATTCTCGGCTAATTTTCTCTCAAACTCCCTTCTTTTTCTACCTTTTATTGCTATCTCTCCGTATCTTACGAGTATCACGTCAACCACCCAAATATCTCGCAAAGAGATTTTTTGCTTCTCTCTCCTCTTCAGCTCCCCTAATTACCATCCTCCCGCTTTTGAAAATCAATATCTCATAATCCTCATCTTCAAATTGAATGAATTGGGGAGTTTTTAGATATTCAATACCAAGCTTTTCGAGCTGTTTTCCAAGTTCTTCAAAGTTAACATCCATTCTTTCTGGAGGCGTTACTTGAATTGAGCCATCGCAAAGTCTTTCTATTTTTATGCGTTTTTCCAGAAATGTGAACTCCCTTCTTACACATGCAGGACAATCTTCCCTCCTAGGTACTTCAACTTTCTCAAAGTCCAGAGTTTTTGTATCAAAGAATATGAGTTCGCTTTTAACTTCTTCTCCCAACAAAATCTTCGCTGCAATACTAACGGCTATTGAAGCCGCTAGGGGTGGAACATAACTCATAATACCGGCTATTGCACAGGTGGGCATGGGTCTAGATGGCAACTTTGGCATAAAACATCTGAAGCATGCTGTTTTACCCGGAATTATCGGCATTATGTTTCCATAAGTAGATAAGACCCCCACATATATCCAAGGCTTACCGTTTTTTACTGCATAGTCGTTTATAACCTGCCTTGTGTAAATATTGTCCGTTCCATCTATTATCAGATCAGCTTCGTCAAGAAGAGCAACTGTTGAGGGGTTCAAATCCTCAAAGTAACCTTTAACTCCAAACTTCTCCTTTAGCACATCCACTTTTGGCTTTCCTATGTCCTCCTTCGTGTATATTGTCCTAGGGAGGTCGCTTTCGTCTACAAAATCCCTGTCTATGACGATTATCTCTCCAATTCCAAGTTTATGGAGGAAGTAAACTTCCCAACTCCCAAGGGCACCAGCCCCAACGACTGCCACCTTACTCTCGCTCAGCTTCCTCTGCCCTTCAATGCCTATGATAGGAAAGTGTCTCGAAAAGTCCATGCTACCTCACCGAAAAAAGTATGAAAGATGGTTTATGAATTTAATCCTTTTCAAAATTAAAGCTCCCGGAGGAGTTTATAAACCACCGAAAAATCAAGCTCCTCCATGCCCCTTTCAAAGGCGATCCTGTAGAGCTCCCTCACGGTAGCGTTGAGCGGGACTGCTTTCCTCGATGCCAGGGCCAGGTCGTAAGCGTAGGAGAGGTCTTTAACGAGGTTCTTCGCGGAGAAGTGCGTCGAATAATCATCGCCCAAGAGCTTTGCCTTCTTCGCCTTCAGCACCACCGAGTTGCCTGCGCCGTTCTCAAGCACCTCTATAAGCTCTTCCTTCGGGATTCCAGCGTTTTCACCTAAAGCTACTGCCTCACCGAGCGCCGCCATGAAGGCTCCAAGCACAAAGTTGTTTATCAGCTTGAGCTTCGTGGCCTTTCCAGGCTCCTCAAAGTGGAATATCTTCTTCCCGAGCTTCTCAAGGTAGGGACGGACTTTTTCAAAGGCCTCCCTCTCTCCGCTCACGAGGATCGTCAGTTGACCGTTTCTCGCCGGAACGACGCTCCCGATGACGGGGCTCTCAAGGTAGAAGGCTCCCACATTTCTGTACATCTCGTGGAACTCTAAGACCTTCTCGTGGTGGTTCGTGGTGGTGTCCACTACTATCTTCCCGCTGAGGTCTGCCTTTAAAAGCCTCTCCGAGACCTGCCTCACCGCTTCGCTGTCGTAGAGCGAGAGGAAGATCACGTCACACCTCTCGGCCACTTCCTCCGGAGTTCTTGCGACGTTCTTGAAACCTTTGGCCTTCTCCCTTGTCCTGTTCCAGACGAGGAGCTCGTACTCCTCTGATAACCTCTCCGCCATGGCCCTACCTATATGACCCAAGCCAATCCATCCGATCATAGACAATCACCTAAAGGGATTATTTTTCAAAATTCTTATAATCGTTATGTCAGAAATCTTAACGGTGGTGGGATGGAGTTCTTTGAAGTGCTCAAAAAGAGGCGGAGCATAAGGCGCTTTCAGGATAAACCTGTACCTAGAGAGCTTATAGAAAAGTTCCTTGAGGCTGCTTTCCTTTCGCCGAGCTCCTACAACAAGAGGCCGTGGCATTTTGTAGTTGTTGACGATAAAGAGAAGCTTGAGGCACTCTCAAGGGCTAAACTGGGAGCATCAGGTCTCAAAACGGCGCCGGTGGCGATAGTCGTTGCCGCCGATAAAAGCAGGAGCGACGTCTGGATCGAGGACGCTAGTATAGCGGCCGAGCACATCCATCTCGCCTCCTATGCTTTAGGTTTAGCTTCCTTCTGGGTGCAGATAAGGAACAGGACGCACAACGAGACCAAAACAGCAGAAGAGTACGTGAGGGAGCTTCTGGGAATTCCAGAAAACTACCGCGTGCTTTGCATAATTGGGGTGGGCTATCCAGCAGAGAACAAGCCGCCCCACGGCGATGAAGTCTTTGAATGGGAAAAGGTCAGCCACAACGAATTTGGAAAGAGGTTTAAATAGCCATCAGGGCCTTAAGCTCTTCCTTTAGCTTCTCTATTCCTTTTTCAAGCTCCTTCTTCACCAGGGTCTTTTTAAGGAGCGCCTTATCACCGTAGAGCTCCTTCATCTGGTCGAGGCACTTTCCGGAGTTGCCGAGGCACGTGGCAAAGAAAGCCGCCGCTTTGATTTTCCCCCTGTTCTGCAGAAGGTACGTCCTGATCGCGGGGGTTACTCTTCTATTCCATGTGGGGCTTCCGATTATGACGAGGTCATACTCCGAGGGATCTTTCGTAAACTCTATCTCCGTTGTCTTTTCCCTCGTGGCGTCGTAGCCAGCCCTTAGAATGCCAAGGATGCCTTTGCGGGACTTTTTGTCTATAACCTCATCGATGTCAGCACCAAGGGCCTCTGCGAGCTCTTGAGCCACTCTCTTAGTGGTCCCGCTCCGGGAGTAAAAGACGACGAGTGATTTCATGCCCTTCACCCTTTTAAACCAAAAAAGACCGGCACTCTTACTTTGTCCCCCTTCTCTTCGCGATGATATCCGAAAGGAGCTCCCCATCGACGCCAACGTTTTCCGTTTCGTTCTCGTGGATTATGACACTGACGTGGTGCACCTTGTAGACCTCTCTTATCACCTCGGTTATCCTCCTTACGAGCTCCCTCTTGGTCTCCACATCTGCCTTCGGGCCTTCAATTATTATCGTAGGCATGGGATCACCAGAATTATTTTTCATTGATTTGCCTTAAAAAGCTCTCGGGGCGGTCTTGTTTGTGGTGAGAATGTCAAGTCTTCCCAGGAGAATCTTTCCATTTTGGAAAGGATAAGAGCCATAAGTCTGCTTCATTAAGCACAGATTGGTGATGGTAATGGAAGCTAAAGTGTGCAAGTTCTGTGCCGGGGAGAGGCTCAATGATGTTGTGAAGCTCCTTGAGGAGAAGGGCTACAGCGTGAGTGTCGAGGAGTGCATAGGGCTCTGCGCAAAATATGAATGCGGAAACATAAACGTCATAGCGGGAGAGAAGGAGATATCCGTTGGGAGCTTTGAGGAGTTCATTAAAGCTTTGGAGGGCTGAAAATGGTGAAGGCCTTAGTGATAATCTCAAGCGATGACGAGAGAGCTTTACCTGGCTTTATGTGGGCAACCAATGCAATAAAACACAAATGGGTCGAGGACGTTGAGGTTATACTCTTCGGCCCGATAGAGAAGGCAGTAGCAGATGGAGACGAGCGCTTCATTCCATGGATTGAGAAGCTTAAAGAGCTTGGAAAGCTTCCAGTAGCATGTAAGAGAATCGCGGAGCTTGAGAGGTTTGAGGTTTCCCTGCAAAAATATACCAAAGTAGAGTATGTAGGAAAGATCATAGCAGAGCATTTAGAAAAAGGCTACATTCCGATGACCTTTTAATGAAAAATCCTTCAAGAAAAGCCTTTTAATTCATTTTTCCACATTTCTTGAGGTGAAAACGTGAGAAAGCCCACTATGCTCCTGATTGCACTTGTCATCTTCACAAGCTTGGTGAGCGCGAGTAGTGTAACTTATGGGAATTTGGAGTTTTACACAATCTCAAGCGAAAAAGAGCTTGAGAACTTACTTTCAGCTCATGAAGGAGAATACTTCTTCATCTTTTATCATTCAGAGACTTGTCCAGCCTGTAATTATATGAAAACCAATGTTTTCCCGACACAAAAGGCAAAGGAAGTCTTGAGGGGCATAAATTTGGTCTCAATCGATGTGTATAAGGGGAGAGCACTAACAAACCTCCAATACAAGGTTTACGGGAAAGTTCTCGTCATCCAGCCGGACAACGTGGGCTACTACACCCCAAAAGAAAATGGTGAGCTAATAAACGTCGGCGTGCCCGGGACACCAACCATGGTAATATTCAAAGTTGAAAATGGAGAGAAGATTCTGAAAGGTGTGGCCGTTGGGGCATTAAATCCCGAAGGTTTGGAATTTTTTGTGCAGAACAGCATTGGAGATGCGACGAATAGCGAGAGGTCAAGCGAAGAATCACAAGGGAAAGATGAAACCTCTTCCACAGGCAATTTATCTTTAGCAGTCCTCCTACCCATCTTCTCAGCTGGAATTCTAAGCGTGTTTTCGCCCTGTGTTCTCCCTCTTATAGCGGGAACCTTTTCACTCCTCTTTGCAAAGAGGAAGGTTGAAGTTGTCATAGCGGGTCTTGTTGTGTCTTTTTCCCTGCTTGGGGCCTTAGCAGGTAGCTTGGGTTCTTATATCGCTCAGGTTAGGGGGGCTCTCTATCTTGTAGGGGGCCTCGGTTTCATTCTGGTTGGAGCGTCCCTAGTAAGTAATACCGTTAACCAAAAACTGCTCAAATTCATTCCCTCTCCTTCAGAGAGAATTTCATCGAAGAACGGTTATGTTTACGACTTTCTATTGGGTTCTGCACTTGGAGCCACTTGGATTGGATGCATAGCACCGTATGTTGGGTTTGCTGTTATTACAGCTGCATTAAGCGGAAGCGTCTTAAAGGGAATAATGGTCATGGGCATCTACGGTCTGGGAATGGGGCTTACAATCTATTTGATCCTTAGCTCGAAAGATCTTGCCGATTGGATAAACAAAAAGTTCCTATCGAACAGACTAAGCCTAACCAAGGAGAAGAAAGCTAAGTGGGAGAAAATTCTGGGAGTTGTGATAATTCTCTTCGGAGTTCTAATGCTCACCGAACTAACTCCCCTCAAGCTCTGGAGTGCTCTATTTGAAAAGCTTGCAAAACTTTAGGGAGGTGGTCAAATGTTTAGGTATAGAAGAAAGGTCGAAATGTCTCTAAAGGAGGCCGAAGAAAAGTTGAAGGCAAAGCTTGAGGAGAAGGGATACAAGGTCGTGCTTGAATTTACGCCGAGTGAGGTCGTTAAGGCAAAGCTTGGAGTTGAGATGGAGCCATATAGAATCCTCTACGTCTGCAATCCGAAGAAGTTCTATGAGATGACAAAAGTTGAATACGAGGTTGGATCCTTTGCTCCCTGTCCAGTGCTGCTCTACGAGAAAGAAGGAAGCGTATACGTTGCCATAAACACTGCAGATGACATAGTTGAGATCATCAAGGAGCCGCTTGAGGACGTTAAGTCCGTTATAGACTCTCTTTAACCTCTTTTCCACAATTTTAATAAGGTTAAGATGCAAAATTTAATGAGGTGATTTTCATGCAAAGAGCTCTTGTGACTTTAACTCCAACTGAAAGCAAGCGTTTGATTGCCAAAGCCGTTGTCGCTATGGAAGAAGTACAAAACGCCCTCAAGAATGGTTTTGTATACATAGCAACTGGAACAACAGCCGCTTACATTGCAGAGGAAATTCTCGGCGAGAAAATTGAAAAAGAAAAATGGACCGTGGGGACAATAAGCAAGGGAAGAACGTGCGTTACCCCAAAGGCTACGTGGCCAAAGCACCTCGTCCTCTACAAGGGAAAGCCCTTTGACGACCCACTTGAAGCCCTGAAAGAGATGGGGCCCGAGGATGTTTTCATCAAAGGGGGAAACGCTATAGACGTTAATTGGAATGTTGCGGTTTTTGCAGCCGCTCCAGACGGGGGAACAATCGGCAGAACTTTTGGATGGACAATAACCAAGGGAGTATTAACCATAACCCCAATCAGCCTCGAGAAGTTCACTCCAACGCCTGTGGAAGTAAGCGCAAAGCTGACGGGAATAAAATCCTTTGACTGGGGAACAGGGCTATACTCCGCTTTGGTACCTATTCCCCACGCAATCCCTATAACCGAAGTTGAAGCCTACGAAATACTTGCCAATGTTGATGCAATCCCAATAGCCGCTGGCGGCGCTGGAGGAGCGGAAGGAAGTGTAACGCTCGTCCTTGAAGGGGACGATGAAGACATGGAGAAGGCAAAAGAAATAACGAAAGCAGTTAAAGGTGAGCCCCCATTAAAGCCATACACAGAGGACTGCTCCATCTGTCCTTTTGCAAAGATCTGCGGAATTGGCACTGGAGCTTTCTGATTTTTAATATTTTGTCACGTTCTCCAATTTTTTGTTCAAGATAAAAGTGTCCTCCTTCTTTACTGCCCCTTCCGGTATCATCAGAGGGGCGTGAACCATGGCGAGCACCATACCCTCCTTAGCCTCCATCGCCCTGTGTGGGACAACTATCGTCGTTATCGGGTCTTCCTCGATGAGAAGCCCAACGCCGTGAGTGTAGCCGGTTATGTAGTACTCCTTAAGCCCTCTGGATGTGTAGAGCTTCTCAATCTCCCGCTCCACCTGCGCGAACCTCACACCGGGCTTTGTATTCTCTACAGAAGTTATGTATGCTTCTTCCATTGCATCTATGGCATTTTTTGCCCTTTCACTTATTTCTCCCACTGGAAAAGACCTAGTTATGTTTGCGTAGTAGTGGTTCCAGTCGGCGCCTATTACCACTGAGACAACACTTCCCTCCCTAATCTTAACATCTTTGAAGGGCTCTGCATGGGCCCTTGGAGTTGCCGAGACGTAAACTTTTGGCTCCTCACTACCGTTGAGCATTAACTCTCTCACAATCTCAGCAGCAACTTCAAGCTCCGTCTTTCTAGGTTTTATTTCTTCCTCAGCTACTCTCATTCCCTTCACAGCTATTTTTCCTGCTTTTCTTATATTCTCCAGCTCCCATTTGTCTTTAATCATCCTAAGCTCCATGGAAAGTCCTCTAACGTCCACAACCTCTACATCAGGGTTGAGCTTTTTAAAGAGTTCATAAAAGAGAATGTATGCGTCTCTCTCCACGCTGAACTCCATGCCAACTCTGCTGTAACCGTTTCTCTTTATCCAGATAGTCACATTAGCCATGAGGTCTTCCGTTTTTTGAAACTCTATTACGTTTTCGATCCAGCTTCTCTGTTTGAAGAGTTCGGCTTCTCCTTTGGCAACGATTACGATTGGTTCTCCCTCTTGAGGTATTAAAAGGGCTGGCCTAAGCCACTTCGTGCCGGTGAAGTAGACAAAAGTCGAGAGCGTTCTTATAACAGCACCGTCAATATCCTCCCTCTTCAAAAGCTCCTGGAACCGGTTTATTCTTTTCTCAAAAATTTTTCTTTCCATACTTCACACCTCACAAATATACGAGTTTCGAAAAATAAAAATTTAGCCAAGCTTGACAACCAAAAACTTCAAAGGTAAACTGCCAGCATTTCTGACGGCATGAGGAATATTTTTTGGAAGAAAGACTAGGACGTCTTTTTTAGCTTCCTCGCTTTCCTCCCCAACCTCCACGAGGGCTTTTCCCTTTAGGATGTAAATAAACGCATCAACAGGCGTTGTGTGCCTCTCTAAAGCCTCTCCTGGGTTTAAAGTGACAAGCATTACCTTTGCATTTTCCCTCTTGAGCAGAGCTCTAACGTTAGCACCATAGGGGTTCTCCACCCTCTCGGCTTCTTCAGCTTTAACTACAAACATCTCAATCCCTCCAGTCCAAAAGCCTTTTTTCACCCTCTATTTTCTTATAGGGTGCAATGTCCATCGTCATCTCAAGCGTCCCTATGTACTCGCCTTTCTCGTTGAACAGGGGGACATACTTGATGTAAACGTACTTCGGACCGAGCTTGAGCCAGAAAGTTGCCTCCCTCTTTCTGCCCTCCTTGAAGGCCCTGAGGATTTTGTTAACAACGTAAACGCTCTTCGGCGGGTGGCAGAGCTGAACCGGTCTTCCTAGTACCGATGGCGTCCTCGTGAAAATCCTCTCTCCGGGTGAGAAGAACCTAACCCTATCGTCTTTGTCTATGAAGGTCAAGTCAACCGGAAGTGCCTCAAAGATTGCCTTTAGCTCTTCTAAATTCAGATAGCCCGTTCCGAGGTCTATGTCCCCCTCACGCTTTAGCTGGGTTTTATCAAACTCTAAAGGTTGACCTCTAAGGGCCTGCTGGACTTCCTTCGGGAGAGCGAGGAGCTGTTCAACACTCAGCTCGGGGTTGATTTCCCAGGGGTGGAGGGGCTTAACGTCCTCACCCGGATCCCACTCCGGCGGCTTTACCTTGTAGTAGCCGATTTCATCTTCCTGCATCTTTATTGCCTTCCACTCGCCCTCGCTCAGGAGAGCCTTGAGCGTTGGGTAAAAGATGTTGTTCTCCCTGAAAACCATGTCACTCAAAGCGAAGGCCGCTTCACCAGCCTTTGCCTTGAATTTTTCCACAAACTCCTCCCAGGACATCTCATCACTCTTCCTCAAAAGCTCCCCGAGCTGTTTTATCATGGCTCTTATCTCGTCGTGCTTCGTCCATAGGACTGTGGCTATGGCGGTTAAGCCTCTCCTTTCTATGTACGGGAAGATCAGCATCTCCTCGCGGTTGTAGTGGGTGAAGCCGACCATTCTCAGGTTGCCCACTATCTCCTCCAGAACGCCTAGGATTTCTTTACGCATACGTTCGTCTTTTGTTGTTGCCAAAGTTCTTGCATAGAGATTGAGCATCTCAGAGTCCTTCATTATTTCCTTGTTCTCCTGGTATAGGGTCTTAAGTGGATGACCTTCAGGCAAATCTTTCTCCTCTAGTTCTTCGATTCCCTTGACTGCTTCACGGAACAGCTCGACATGAAGGTCGCACATCTTGGCTATATCCCTGGCGGAAATTCCCTCCTTCACAAGCTCCTGCTCGATGAGGGGTATCTCAAGCGGAGAGATGTTGCTCAAAACTGCTCTAAACTCTTCCTTGAGCTTCTCAACACTCTCTCCCTCGTGTATCCTTAGGAGGAGCTTCTTGAGCTGTTCCTTCTTGTATTCGCGGTTGTTCAAAAGTTCTGTCATTATTATCACCTTCATGACATATGTCATATCAAATGCTTTTAAGCCTTTCTGGACAGAATTGTCCAACAAGGTTTATATGCCAAATGTCATAAATAGAAGCGGTGATGGGAAATGATGCTGGATGTGAGGGGGTTGAAACCTCCCCAACCAGCGGTTATGATATTGGAGAATCTGGAGAAGCTCAAAATCGGGGAAACCCTCGAGGTAATTGGCGACAAACCCTTTGTAGATATAATACCCAAGCTCGAAGAGGCTGGCTATCAAGTGGAGCTGAACAAAGTGGGAGAGTTCTTCGTGCTGAAGGTCACAAAGATGGAAGGCTCAAAAGAGCTGAAAATGGAGGTTGAAGAGTGCGATGAGGAGCTAGAGGAGATAACGGAAGATACCAACGTGGCCAAGCTCCTCAAAGCTTACCCTGAATCCCTTGATATACTCGTTAAGTATGGCTTTTCACCGCTCCAGAATCCTGTGCTCAGAAAATCCCTCGCAAGGACGGTAACCCTAAAGCAGGCAAAGAAGCTCATCGGCATGAGCGACGAGCGCTTTGAGGAAATGATGAGGGATCTGAGGAGCCTGGAGAGAGGGTGAGCTCCCCCCGCCACATTTTCACACAATTGTTCGGGCTTTCACGTTTCATCTTGAGAAAACCTTAAATATTCCAATCGTCATAAAAAGTATCATGAAGACCAACGCTTTTGAGGCCGTTGCAAAATATGTCTATCCATCTCTCAGGAGAAGGGTAGTAGAGATTTTAAGAGAGAAAGGACTTAGCCAAATTCAGATAGCTGAGCTTTTATACATAACTCAATCAGCCGTCTCTAGATACCTGAGAATGAATAGGGGTGCTCTCATAGAGGTAGAGAAATTCCCGGACATTAATGAGAAGTTGAAAAGACTCGCAGAGATTATAATGAAGGAGAAGCCCGATGAGTATTATATCCATGGAGAACTCGTCAAAATTGCCATTGAAATGCTTGGAAAAGGCTATGTTTGCTCCTTCCACTCCAAAGTAGACCCGGAGATAGATCCAAAGCTCTGCAGGATATGTATAGAGACATTTGGGTAAACTTCACTGCAAAGCTATCAGGAGTGCAAAAGCCATTATCAGCAGTATCTCGTAAGTTTCTATTAAAGCCACAGATGGCCATCCAATAAGGGTTCCAATAATTGCGAGAATAAAAAGTAGTGTCGAAATATTTCTAACCCTTTTCTCGCTTCCTAAACCATAAAGAAACATTCCGAGAAAGAACTGAACAAAAAAGTATGTGGAAACAAAGACATGGGGTCTAGTTCCCCCAGGATAGAGTCCTATAAGTGCAAGGAATATTGCGGCCACGCTTATATAAGCACCTCCAACGGTCTGAAGTTTTGTTTGAGAAATGAGAACCAAATATACCGCAAAAAGCATTACAAATAGTGAAGAGACTATCAGCCCATAATTGTAAATCCAAGGTGCGTTAGCTTCTCCTGTCCCAAGATTACTGAGCGCGTGTTCAAAAAACGAGAACCAATTGTTTTTTGAGACTGCCCAGAAAGTAAAAAGCCAATAAGTCATTCCTCCCGCTATTCCGGAATACTTCAAGACCTTGATTCTCATGATTTAGGTTTAGCTTTGGTTAAAAATAAATCTTTCTTGAAAATTTCTTCATAAATTCATTTTTAAATCTCTTCACATGAATTTTCCTTGGGGGTGAGAGCATGGACGAGCTGGAGATGATTAGAAGAAAAAAGATGCTTGAGCTCATGAAAAAAGCAGGGATGATTGAGGTCAAGCCTAAGAAGCCAAAAGTTATCATTGAGGTCATAACTTCTCCCACTTGTCCTTACTGTCCGATAGCATGGGCAATGGCGCAAGAAATAGCGAGAAAGTACGAGGGCGTGATAGCAAAGGAAGTGAGTGTTGCAACTCCAGAAGGGCAGAGAAAGGCTATGGAGCACAACATAATGGGAACACCAACGATTTTAATAAACAACCGTGTTGAATTCATAGGCGTGCCGAACTTTGCTGAATTTGAGAGACGGGTTAGGCAATATCTTTCCACATAAACTTTAAAAATAGCCCTCTTTAATTTCTCCCATGTTTTTGTATGAGAAAAATTTCGAGCTGCAGAAGGCGAAAGCCCTTGAAAGCCTGAAGGAAGCTCTTGAAAAAGGTCTAGTGGACAAGGACATTATCTCTCTTTTAAAGAAGATCAACTCCCTTGAAAACTACTTCACAACATCCTCTTGCTCAGGCAGGATAAGTGTTATGCAGATGCCAGATTTTGGGGACAAGCTCAATGCAGTATGGCTAGGCAAGTGGCATAGAGAAGTGGAATTGGAGGAGGTGCTTGAAGCTATAGGGAAACACAGTGAAGGCATGCTCTGGTTCATGCTTCACAGCCCAATACTCCATATTTCCGCAAAGACTCTAAAAGATGCTGTGGAATTGCTCAACTTAGCTATCTCCTGCGGCTTCAAGCATTCAAACATCAAAAGCATAAGTCACAAAAAGCTCGTAGTGGAAATTCGCTCAACTGAGAGGATGGATGTTCCCTTGGGCATGAATGGAGAACTCTGGGTAAGTGAGGATTATCTTAAGAGGATAGTTGAAATTGCAAATCTTCAGCTCAGAAGAGCCAAGGAAAAGCTCAGAAGACTTGAGAATGAAATTGAAAGGCTACTAAAAGCTTGAGCTTTCCAAGGGTTTTTATCGGTTATGAACTAACCCTCAAGCCCCCTGAACTTCAAGAGCAGGAACACTCCAAAAACTGCCCAGAAGATTGAGATCAAAAACGCACTTCCACTCTCTCCTGTCATCAATCTGGCCGCGCTCACCGTGGGTAGGAGGTTCATCACGGCTGCAAGCTTTTCCGGAAGAACGCTGTTAGGATAATAAACCGGCGGGAAGACCGTTAGGGCCGTAACGGTTAGGTTCGAGAACCTCATAACGGTTAGTGGCTCCCTTATCTTAACGCCCATGAAAAAGCCAATTCCAGCACTCCAGAGCCAGAGAGAAACTATCCCAAACATAATTCCTGGTATCGCTCTCAACCCAAGGCGCCACGAGAGTAGGAAGAAAAGAAGGGTGACGTAAGGGAGCGCGGGGATGCTCATGCCGATGGATATTCCGAGGGCCTTTCTCCAGTTTCCTCCTGGAAGGGACATCACTACATCGTAGAACTTCGAACGGGCCTTCATGCCCACTAGCTCGATGGAGAGGTCGGCTATCCCGACGCCGGTTATGAAGCTCACGATGGCCCCAGCGAGAGCCCTGTCAAGGAACCTCCCGCCGCTCACAACGTAGACGATGAAGATGAACGAGAGCGGCTGAAGTGCAAAGCTCACGAGTGTGAACTTCCCCTTCGTGAGGGCCTTCCCATAGTACTCAATAAGCGCCATCATCAATACCACCGACCAGAAAGACGTCCTCTATCGTTACATCCTCCCTCTTAAAGGGGATTCCAAGCTCCTCAAGCCTCTCGATTATTCCCCTTTCCTCTGCTTTGGAGCGCGCGTAGATGTAGGTATGCCGTCCTGCCCTCCTCAGGAGAAAACCCTCAAGGGAGACCTTCCCGAAGGCAACGACCTTTGAGATAAACCCGCTGAGATATTCCCGCGCTATCTCCTCCGGTTTGCCGTCGGCGACTATCTTTCCCGCTTTGAGGAGGAGCACCCGGTCGCAGACGCTCGATATCTCATTGAGGTAGTGGCTCGTGAGGATTATTATTGTTTCCTCAGCCCTCTTGCGGAGTATCTCCCACAGCTTGAGCCTGTTCTGGACATCGAGGCCAACAGTCGGCTCATCCAGAAAGTAAAGTGGAACCTCAGCGGAGAGAACCATGGCTAGAAGGGCCCTCCTCACCATGCCTCCCGAGAGGGTCGAAAAGAGCTCATCCGCGTAGTCTATCCCAAAGCCCTCCATTGCCTTATCTGCCTTCTCCCTTGCCTCTTCCTTTGAGAGACCGCGCATCCGGAGGTAGTGGTAGACGTAATCCCTCGGCGTGAGCGTGTAGAAGTGGGCCCTGACATCCTGGGGCAGGAGCGCGAAGAGCTCCCGGGCTTTTTCAGGCGCTCTCCCAAAGAGCTCAACCCTTCCAGAATCTGGCTTCAAAAGCCCCGTGAGGATTCTAATCAGGGTGGTCTTTCCCGCACCGTTGGGGCCGATTATCCCGACTATTTCTGGCCCATCTATAGAGAATGAAATGCCATCAAGGGCGCGCTTTGAGCCAAATGATTTCGAGAGGTTTTTTACTTTGATCGGGAGCATACGTGAAGTTTAAACGAATTCGAATAAAAAAGTTTTTCGGAAAAGTATAAAATTCAGGGTTGATTATATTCTCTAGAAAGTATCCAAGTAAATGCCTCAAGCTTGTCCCCTACCACAGTGGAACGCTGACTTCTGCACGTATCTCCCTCAAATCATAGATGACAACAAGTTTGTAGGTTCCGTTGCCTGCCAGCCAGTAGTCCATATTGAGCATTACTTCCTTTTTATACAACTCCCAGGCTTGAGAACTATCAGGTTCGTGTCATTAGAGGGGTATACATGACAACCGGCCTCTTGTACCTCATCCCGCTCCCATTTTGGACATAGCGCTTGAAAGTAAGAGCAATACATGAGGATGAAGGGAAGATAGGCAAACCCGTGTTTCTCGTGTTGGTTATCTCCCATTCACGTTAAATTCCCGAAGAACATTACGGGAGTTTTTATTTCGAGAAAATGTTTTCGATGTAGGAAAGGTCTTGGGGAAAGGAGGAAAAGTAATTACTGATGTATCTGGTGTTCAGATTATATACTTTTTTGTTAAGAGAAATGTAACAATATCATCCATGAGGCATAAATGATGCCTCCAAAAAGTTTAGATTTTGCCTTTCATCCTGCATAATATATGCATTGATACATAAAGCATGTTCAAATGAAATAATAATTGGTGAACTAAAAGAAGAGAAAAAGTTAGAGACTTCAGAACTCAGTTTCTTCTTCTCCTGGTCCTTTTCCACCTTCCTTCTCCTTCTCAAGCTTGCTTGCGGCAATGACGTCATCGATTCTAAGGATCATTATTGCAGCCTCGCTTGCGCTCTTTATGGCCTGCTTCTTGACTCTTAATGGCTCGATGACTCCTCTCTCGAGCATGTCAGCTGGTTCTCCGGCAAAGACGTCAACACCGATTGTTGCACCCTTGTCCTTGTGAGCTGCGGTTACTTTCACTAAGACATCAACTGGGTCAAGTCCAGCATTTTCTGCAAGGGTTCTTGGAATTACCTTTAATGCATCGGCGAAGGCTTCAATAGCAAGCTGCTCCTTGCCACCAACTTCTTTTGCGTATTCGTCAAGCCTGATGGCAAGTTCGATCTCTGAAGCACCGCCGCCAGCGACGATCTTTCCGTCCTCAACAATGTCCTTGACGACTTTGATGGCATCTTCAAGGGCTCTCTCGACTTCATCGACAACGTGCTCTGTTCCACCCCTAATTAGGATTGTAACCGCCTTTGGATTCTTGCAGCCCTCAACGAACACCATGTTCTCTCCTGCAACCTTCCTCTCCTCAACGAGCTCTGCATAACCTAAGTCATCTGGTGTAAGGTCTCTTACGTTTGTGACGATCTTTGCGCCTGTGGCTTTGGCAAGCTTCTCCATGTCACTCTTCTTAACTCTTCTAACGGCTAGGATTCCCGCCTTTGCGAGGTAGTGCTGGGCTAAGTCGTCAATTCCCTTCTGGCAGAAGACAACGTTAGCCCCTGTGGCAACGATCTTGTCGACCATCTCCTTGATCATCTTCTCCTCTTGCTCAAGGAATGCCTGGAGTTGCTCTGGGCTTGTGATTCTAATCTCAGCGTCTGTTTCAGTTTCTTTAACTTCAAGTGCTTCATTGATAAGTGCGATCTTGGCGTTTTCGACCTTCTTTGGCATTCCTGGGTGAACTCTTTCCTTGTCGATAACAACACCCTTGATGAGTTGAGTGTCCCTTACGCTTCCACCCTCCTTCTTCTCAAGCTTGATGTTGTCAATGTCCACAACGTACTTGCCATCAACTTCCTCTGCAACTAGCTTTACAGCATCAACAGCAAGCTTTGCAAGATATTCTCTCTCTTCCTCTGCTGCTTTTCCAGTTATGGCGGTTGTTGCTGCCTTCATGAGTATCTCTTCATCCATCGGGCTAACGTCCTTTGCAATGCTCTCAAGTATCTCTTGAGCCTTTTCAGCTGCAAGGGTGTAACCCTTAACGATTATCGTTGGGTGGATGTTCTGGTTAAGCAACTCCTCGGCTTTTCTTAAGAGCTCACCAGCGATGACTACCGCTGTTGTGGTTCCATCCCCGGCTTCTTTGTCTTGGGTCTTTGCAACTTCGACCATCATTTTGGCAGCTGGGTGCTGAATGTCCATCTCGTCAAGAATAGTTGCACCGTCGTTTGTGATGACTATGTCACCAAGGCTGTCGACAAGCATTTTATCCATACCCTTTGGACCAAGGGTAGTTCTTACGGTTTCAGCGACGATTCTTGCTGCAAGAATGTTCAATCTTTGGGCATCTTTTCCAACATATCTCTGGGTTCCTTCGGGAAGAATCAATATTGGCTGGCCTGCAAGTTGGGCCATCTCCACCCACCCCCGACTTTTTTATTTCTTATCTGCGGGGAATTTTTAGTTACAATGTGTTTTCATTCCGATTATCCATTCCTTTGTGCTATTTATAAATTTTTCGGTCAACCTTTTTAAGGTACTCCTCAAACAACACACGGTGAAAAGGAGATGGAAGAGTTTAAAAAAGCATTAGAAAGTAAGGACTGTCAAAAAGTCCTCGAGTACCTTGATGATTACCTTGAAATTATTGAAAGTGAAAAGGAGCTTAGAGATCTTCTCCAAGAACTTGAGGAACTTGCCCTAGAATGTGAGGAAGAGGCTTATGAGCTCGCTCATGAAATAACCCACATCTATGCCCACTTAGATGAACTTGAGAAGGGACTAGAAGTTTACAAGAGGCTCGTGGAGAAGTATAAAGACCAAGGAGAAAAATACCTAGATGCCCTCTACCATCTTGCAGATGCCTATGAACATTTTGGAATGCCAGATAAAGCTATAGAGACGTATGAAAAGCTTCTAGAACTTGAAAGGAAACTTGGAAATAAAAAAGAAGAAGCACTAACACTGGCACACATTGCAATAAACTATGATGAGCTTGAAGAAACAGAAAAAGCAATAGAATTGATGGAAAAAGCAAGTACAATGTTTAGAGAGCTTAGCGATGAGAGAAACTATCTAGTAAGTTTGCTCGATTTAGCCCACTTTTACTACGAGCTTGGGGACTATAAACGTGCTGAAGAGCTTATCTCAGAAATCTTAAAAACTCCCAGAGATGCGGAGATTGAAGTCAATGCACGGATAGTTGAAGCCGAGATAAAAGCCGCACAAGAGGACTTCAAAGAGGCATTCCAATCCCTCAAACTAGCTCTCCTAAAAGCCTTAGAAGTTGACGATGAAGAGCTTTTCAGCATTGCATTTGATGCACTGTATAATTTTATAACAGAGCTCTTCGAGGAAAAAATGTACAAAGAAGTTTATGAAAATATGGACAGTTTGGCAGATGCTTTTGAGGAAATAAATAAGGAATATGAAAAGTTCTTCAAGGCTGTAAAAGAGCTTGCAAAACTTAAAGAAGGCTTAGAGAATGAATACACTAAAGCGTATGAAAGCATAGCTATAGAAGAGTTCAAAGAGCTACTTGATGAACTCAAGAAGATCGGAACAAGTGTCTTGAGTATCAACCTTTAGCTCCTTGCTATTTTTTGTTAAAAATTGTTTGAAAATACAAAAATTAAAAAATCCTTCAAAATCTGGAAACGGTCTCAACTTCAGCGCTTTCAACGTTTTCCACTTGAGCAAATGCTTCTGCAACTTCGTCGAAGGAATATCCTTCAGCATCTTTTCCAAGCACATAAACCTTGAGGGCAACTAAACCAAATGCGATTGGTTCTCTGTCAATCTTAGAGATTCCATATTTGCCCCCAAACTTCTCCTCGAGTGTCTTTCTGATTGCTGCTTCTAATTCATCGAGGTTTACATCTGGATCGGTTGGCATAACCCTAATGATTCCTACCAAATTAAAATCACTCATTTTCTTCACCTCAAGGTCCTTCCCATCCACATTTGGGGCACTTGTAGGTTACCCCAAGGACACGACAGCTTTCACATCTCCATATAACTTCTTCCCCACAGTTTGGGCATATGAAGTGGGTAGCGTGCTCTCTTGGCGTTATCTCCTTTCCACATGATGTACACACGGGGATTGTCTCGGCCATTTCAAACCACCTCCTTAGAAATGAGGTTTTTTTGTTATCGTGACTCTTAACGCAATAAAGGGAGTCCATTTATAAAACTTTCGAGAGGGTCAGACCATGCGAGTCTCTTCATCTCTCTGTCGAAATCTCCCTCATCATCCCTAACAAAAATAAAAGAGAGGGCTTATAAATCTTCCTCAAAAGCCAAAAACTGTACAAATTTCTGTTTGTATGCTAACACTTCTCTTATTTGCTTTTCATCCACATTCTCTGAGACACTGATCTGCTTGTAAAGCATTTCAAGTTCTTTTAGTGCTCTTTCAACTTCCATCTCTTTGTCTTTATAGCTTCCATTGGAACTCTTTATCTTGGCCAAAAGTTTGCCCCTTAGAAACGGCAAAACCTCAAACGGCCGACCCATATAGGCCCAATATATACCTTCCCTTAAAATTTCACCCAAAATCTCAATTTCAGAATAGTTCATTCTATTTTTCCTACCGATTGGTTTCCCACTCCCTCCTCATGGGTATCACCATCTTTAAGCAGGATTTATTGTTGATTAAATTTTTGGCCACTTGTCTATCAAAATGCCAAATAATTCCAAAAATGATTCATTTTTGTCAATTTAGTGCCCAATCTCCTTGTGCTATCTGTCATCAATTCAAATAAAGTAACGGAAGAAGGAAAGTTTATGATGGTTAAACTTTGATAAAACGCTTTTCTCAGATTTCTACAGTTTTCTTCTATGTTTTCAAATAAAATAACAGCGTAATCTCTTATGAGCTTTATATAGGAGATCCATTTGCATCACAACACTGTCAAAGTATTAGATGGAGATTCTATTGAGGATTAGGGAGGATTACCTCCTTTTATTCTGAGCCTAAGTTTTACAGAAACGTAACTCTTAAATAGGTCTTTTGATGTATATTCTTATGCCATTATACACTAAGGCATGCAATATTGAAGAAAAAATGAAGGAGGCCGAAATATATGAAGAGGTCTGGAATTTTGGCATTGTTGTTTGTTTTTGTTATGGCACTAAGCCCACTAGCTGCAGCACAAAAAGGTCCAGCAGCTGACGTTCTATACATTGGAATTAGAACCAACGAAGAAACTGGTATAACCGATGTGGCAAAAGGAGACCTCGACATCTTCCTATGGAGCGTAGGAGGAGCAGCATTCCAAGACCTGCCATCAGACGTCCTCAACAACTTAGAATTGATTAAAACCGCAAGCGGTTATAACGACATTGAAGTCAACCCCGTCCACGACGACGACAACCCATATCTCATCACAGTTGGTGAGAAGAAGTTCTTCAACCCATTCGCCTGCAGAGACATAAGATACGCATTGAACTTCCTCATAAGCAGACAATACATAGTC